>CAYSOC010000126.1:0-19660 GCA_964432445.1 uncultured Anaerolineaceae bacterium | reverse complement strand
ATTGAGTTTGGCAAACCAGGCGGTGCGCGTCCGGGAGTGGTATGAACCGAGTGCCAGAACCATATTGGCGAAGGCGGGACCGCACTGACCGTCGTGACCTGAGTATCTTCCGCTTGGGTTGGGACTTTCTCGAAGACTGTTTACGTCTCCCTGCACCGATCCCTATCGTCTCTTTTTTGAACTTTTGTTCAGTGTCAGGTCGCTAGTGAAAATATCACAAAATGGCGAAATAAAGACTCTCGACAAACTTATGGCGACGGGTCTATAATGAATTTACTATGCGCCGTCGCAAACGTGATTACCTCCATAATGTTCCCTTGTTCCGGGTGTTCTGCCTCCCACGTCCCGGCCCATCTATCTCCCGCTAAACAGAATCCATAAGCGTTGATCGAAACTCCATTCGGGAGTTCTTCGATTTCATTCTGATTCATCCCATCAATCTGTTTATCGTGGAGTGTCCCTGTGTCAATTTCCTTGAAAACTCCCGGCGCGAACCGTGCCGAATTCAATCTGCTTAAAATCTCTATCCTTGCCGCATTCATTGGTATTCTTGGCGGCATCGTTGCCGAAGTGCTGGATCGACTGATCGGGCTGGTGATTAACGTTAGTTTCTATGGGCGAATTTCCACCGAAATCGTCACCACCTCCGAGAACAAACTCGGCGTATTCGTGATTCTTGTGCCGACTATTGGTGGCCTGATCGTCGGCTTGCTGGCGCGCTATGGCAGCGAACTGGTGCGCGGGCATGGCATCCCGGAAGCGATGCAAGCCGTTTTGACACGGCAGAGCCGCATCCCTGCCAAAGTTGCCTTGCTCAAGCCGATTAGTGCAGCAATTTCAATTGGTACAGGTGGGCCGTTCGGCGCGGAAGGCCCAATTATCGGTACGGGTGCGGCGTTCGGATCGCTGATCGGGCAGGCATTGCATACCACCACCGCCGAACGAAAGGTACTGCTGGCATGTGGCTCGGCGGCAGGGTTAGCGGCCGTGTTCGGCACGCCTATCGCGGCAATCATCTTTGCAATTGAACTGCTCCTGTTCGAGTTCCGTACACGCTCCTTCATCCCGCTAGGGATTGCATCGGTGATTGCGACGGAAGTGCATATCACGCTATTTGGCTCGAACCCGGTGTTTTCGCTGGGGCAAATTCATTTCGGTGGACCGTTCGATCTGGCGCTCTATCTGTTGCTTGGCCTGATTTGTGGCGTCGTGGCGACATTGCTCACCCGAACGCTCTACCGACTTGAAGACTGGTTTCATAGTCTCAAACTGAATACATATCTGTGGCCTGCACTCGGCGGGTTGTTTGTCGGCATTGTAGGCTATGCCGTTCCGCGCCTGACCTACAGTGGGATCGATGTGTTTGGTCCCGGCTATGCACTCATTCGTGGCATTTTGACCGGGCAATATGCGATAGGCTTTCTGATTGTATTGCTGCTGAGTAAAGCGGCGGTCTGGCTGGTCGCGCTTGGGTCGGGAACATCTGGCGGCGTACTTGCGCCGACCTTCATGATCGGTGCGGCAATCGGCGGCATATTCGGGTTGGTGGCTGCTTCTATTTTTCCGGGGATGAACGCCGCGCCAATTGCGTTTGCACTGGCAGGGATGGTTGCCGTATTCGGGAGCGCCACCCGCGCGACGTTTGCGTCTATCATCTTTGCATTCGAGATGACGCACAACTATGAGGCGATCTTGCCCGCGATGTTTGCCTGCGTGATTGCCGATGTGGTCGCCACTCATCTGATGGAAACCAGCCTCCTGACGGAACAACTGCGGCGCGGTGGCGTCCTGTTCCATCACGAATTGGAAGCCGATACCCTGAGCATGGTGCGCGTGAGCGAAGTGATGAGCAAGGATATTGCATCGGTTGCCTGTGATATGCGCGTTGATGAAGTGATCGCGCGGATCAATGATCATGACCCGGAGTTAACACACCATCAGGCGCTGATCATGCTCGATGAAAACAAAAACCTGAAAGGGATCATCACACGCGGCGACCTGCTCCACGCCATGCGTTCAGAGCAGCACGAATTGACCGTTGCCGAAGCAGGTACTATCGACGATCTGATCGTTGCCTATCCGGGTGATACAGTGCGGACGGCACTCACGCGGATGATTCAACATGATGTTGGGCGGTTACCTGTATTGAAGGATGAAAACAGCCGTCTGGTGATTGGTTATCTCTCGCGCGGGAACGTAATGACGGCAAACTTGCGGAAGTTGCGGGATGAAACAGAGGCCGACGCCGGGTGGGTACGTCGTCGGCTCTCGCGGTTAATCGACTAGGCTAGAACTTCTGGAAGTATCCTGCGCCTGTCTTGCTGCACTGTGTATTGACAACCACGCCACCATAGCGAAGCGGTTGCCTGACAATTGTGCCAGGGGTGCAGGCATACCAGATCACAATCTTCGGTTCGGTACGGATTGAACCGATATCTGGCGAGTTCCATGCACCATCGCTCTTGAAGCACGCCAGTTGGTGCAGATTGCGGCGGACGCACAGCGTATAGTCGCCATACCGGGTGCGCAGACTGCCGATAGGGGTTGGACGTGGTGGGCGCGGCGTCGCGGTTGGACGTGGCGGCGTACCGTTGCCTGTCCAGTTGACGTAGAGATATGCGCCCGCGTTATATTGGCGATAGTCTACCTGTACGAAGTTGTTGCCCTGCGTAACTGAGACATTGAAGGTAAAGGTTTTGCCCGGTTGCGGCGCGTCGATATTACTATAGATGATCTGATTGTTCACCCGGAGCGTGAAACTATCGTCTGCCGTGACGGTGAAACGCACTGTACCACCATTGAAATAGGCGCTGGTGGTGACACGCGCGCTCCAGTTGGTTTGCGGCATTCCTTGCAGCGGCGGGGCATCGCCCCAGTTATACGCTGCGTAGTAGCTTGTTTGGGTGCTGTAGGGCGAACCCAACAGATAGGGGTTGTTGTAGTATTGGATTTGCCAGACGTTGCCGCTTTGTGCATTCGCGTTGTCTGCTGTGCCAAAAATAGTGCCAGCGATCATCAAAACTGCAATCAATAAAGGTATCAAACGCCACTTCATGATCAAGCCTCCTGCTTGCTTGTAATCCTTGTTTACAGGATATGAAGAACGTAAAAGCAAGTCAATAAGTTCCAGGAGTGGCGGCGGGGAACCGTATCAGATTGCAAGGTTTGCGTCAGGTTAGCGCAAAATGAGTGCCGAAAGCACGAAAAACAGCCCGAACATAGCACGCGCGACCATCGCCATGCGCGTCGATTGCGTATACGCACGAAGCACACCGATCCAGAGCGCCATCAACAGCGGTTGAATCAGGATATACCACGCTGATCCTTGCCCGAAGACAAGCGCATTAAACAGCGTATAAACCAGTGCCGAGAGGCCGATCCCGGCGAGATTGCCAAACTGTTTTGCAGCAGAGGAATAGAGCAATCCGTGAAAGGTGATTTCCTCGCCAATCGGCTGAATCACGATGATCACCACTGCCGCTATCGCCCATGCGAACAAAGCGCTGGTATTTCGCAAAACATCGAACGCAGGCGGAACAGTTTGCCCGCCTTTGAGCGTGGTTAGAACGCCTAGTAGGTCTATCAGATATGCACCCGCCAACCCAAGCAAGATCACAACGAAGAGCGGCGGTTGATTGGTCGGGAACAACCGGAGCGCTTTGCCGATTTCGCCGTTTTTGACACGACGCCCAACCCATTGCGATACGACAATCGTATTGACCAGACAGGCAATCGCAATCCCCATCGGGATCGCAGATGGAGCGGGATTAAGCAGATTACCGCCTGTGAGTGTTACTGCGAAGGCTTGTCCAGCAATAAACACCACAACCAGCGCGATACAAAATAGCAACGCCGAAGTGAGCGTCCAGATTGGCGCTGATTCGGGCGTTTGCAGACGTTGAAAGAAGCGTTGAAACATAGATTTAGCTTACCCGTTGAATGATATACTGCGAAATACGGTGCGCCACACTCATGATAGTGATCATCGGATTGCGTCCCACCGCTGTCGGGAGCGCCGAGCCATCGGCGACGAACAGATTGCGCACCTCAAAAGATTCGCCAAAAGGATCGAATGCTCCCAGCGTGGGATTACCACCCATGCGCGCCGATGACATCTGGTGCGCGCTGAACAGGGCGAACCCATTGGCGCGATAGCCTCGCTGTTGCACCTGATAATTCAGGGCTGGCAACGTATACTCCTTGCGCGGCGCGCTGCCAAATATAGCGGTAATCGGCGGCGAATGGGGCGCAGAAATCTCTTGTGCGCCAGCAGCTTCATGGACGCGGAATGACTCCTGTACGCCCCGCGCCAGTGTTTCCCGATCCCAATTGGAGAGCGTGTAATGCCACAGTGGACGCCCCTTTCGGTCAATCGTGACGCGCCCACCGTCGTGATCCCGAATGATGGTGATGATGTTGGAGAGATGCCCTACACGCTCCATGATTTGCTTGTGCTGCAACCCATTCTGCCAGGGCAGTGTCAGTGCCGCGATGCCGGGATGAACGGGCGCGCATTCCAGGATGAACCCATAGCCATCCTTACGGTAGTCAGCAAATTCCGAAATAAGGCGCGTCATCGGTGCACCTTGCCAGCCACAAATCGTTTGCTCATACATCCCATAGGTAACAGTTGTCGGATGCAGATGCAGGTTGCGTCCAATGTTCGGATTACTCAACCCGGAACGTAGCAGTAGTGCGGGAGTATGGAGCGTCCCCGCCGAACTGACGACAGCCTTTGCGCGCACTATTAGCCGAATCGGTTTTCCATCATGATCCAGTGCTGTTCCGGTGATGCCAACCGCCCGCCCGTTTTCGATCAATATTTTCTCGACGGCAACATTCACGCCGATGCGTGTGCCGCGATCATAGGCGTCCTGTAAATAGGTTTTGAGCGTACTTTGCTTCGCACCAAAGGTACAACCGAAATTGCAAAAGCCGCAATCCTCACAGCCTTTGACATTGCGCGGGAGTATCTGAGTTGCCATACCGAGTGCCTCTGCGCCCTTCATGAGCATCTGGTTTTGCGGCGTCGGTGCAGAGTGGTCGGTGTTTACGTTCAAACGCCGCCAAACGTCATCCATTGCCTGTTCATATTCAGCGCCGGTGAAACCCGTTACACCATAGTCGTTTTCCCATTCTTCGAGAACGCTATGGGGCGTGCGCAACGATACCGCCCAATTGACGACTGTGCCACCGCCAAGTGTACTGCCTGCCAGCAAAATCACGCCAAGATCAGTAGTAGTACACAAGCCGCGATTTTCAAACAGGCGTTGGTTGCTGCTCAGTTCCAGACTGTCATATTCCGGTTCGGCGTTATAGCCACCTTTTTCCAACACAATTACATCCAACCCGACAGCAGATAGTTCACCCGCCACGACGCCACCGCCCGCGCCACTGCCGACGATCACCACATCGGTATAGAGGGTTGTGTCGCCTGTGAATTGGAGCGGCTTGATCGGGTGTTCGGCATAATCGGCGCGGGGTGGCGGGCCAGAATAGGCAATGCCTGGCCAGTTTGGATTTTTATTTTGCGCGTCGGTAACGGTATAGAAGAAGAAAAAAGCCAGCCGCTTCAACGCCTGAAACGCCTTGCGCCGGAGCGGGATTGCTGCCTCTGACCAGCGCAGCAGAATTTTCTCACGCTCTGGCAAGGTCATTGCATCAAAGGATTTATAAATTCCATCCAGCAGACCGTTTGAGGCAGCCAGGTTGAGCGAATCCAGAAACAACCTGATTTGGAGTTGATTCCGTTCATCGGTGGCGATGGCGAGCGCCTCTTCAATCGCCTCCGCAATTTGCAGGTCACAGGCCGAGCGCCTGTACAGGCCGTGTGGATCAGGTTGATGATCAAGTGCGGGGATGAGCGTATCGCACAC
Organism: uncultured Anaerolineaceae bacterium; assembly: GCA_964432445.1. Taxonomy (GTDB): domain Bacteria; phylum Chloroflexota; class Anaerolineae; order Aggregatilineales; family UBA2796; genus JBBRMW01. The sequence continues at coordinate 13,784 of CAYSOC010000126.1, read as the reverse complement.
CGCGCGCAGTGTTTTCCGTTGAGTATCGTTGAAGATCGTCATTTCACACGGCCTGTATAGTTTTACTTATTTGGCGAGGCAGGCGGCAGCATCCGGCAAGGCGTTGCACATATCAGTACAAACCGGGCTGTTCGTCCCACCGATGAAAGCGATGAAGTCCTTGTTGTTGTACTTGAACTCGTGTAGTTTGAAGCATGGCGCAACCGGGCTGTCGGCTTGTGCCGGAGCATTGCCACCCTTTGACTGGGAGACACAGTTCATGACGGTCAGTGGGTTAAAAGCAACAGTCTTGTTCACCAGAACAACCGCGCCTGTGTTGATGATGTTGGACTTATTGACATAGAGACTCGCGGCATATGCGCCTGCCTGCTTATAGCAATCTGCAAACTTGCCAATCACTTGGGCAGCCGCAGCAACCGGGACATTTCCAGTAGCAACGCCACCAGCGGTAATCAGGTTGACCAGATCGCCCTGATATTGAGTAATATCCGTAGAGGTATAGGTATCCAGTTTGGGCATGAGCGTATTGACGCTGGTATCCGGCCCTGGTGCGAGAGCGTTGCACGCCGCGAAAATGAGACCCAACATGCCAATCAGCACCAGGCGGCTGAGGGAACGATAGGAAGTTGTCATCTGCCCGTCTCCTGTAGATTTGCAAAACATCCATTAAAATTAACACAAAATTGCCAATCACGTTATCGGAGCGCTCTTGAAACGCCCTCTTTTTACCCTGTGTTTGCTATACCTGTTGTGCGTGTTATGGCCTGTTCCGGCGCGTGCTGCTACGGAAAATCCGGCACAGAACGCCGCCGCACTCACGGAACATTTTAAAAAGATCATCGGTGCGCGTAAGTTAGCTGTAACCGTGATCCCGGTCACAGAAATACACGGCGTCAATGCTGCTGGCTGGCAGGATAATACTCTCTACGCGGTAGCCTCGGCATTCAAAGGGCCAGTCGCTATGTACTTTTTTGAAATGACCGATCCTGCAATCTGGACGGCTGTTCCGGTGCATTATTGGGGCGAAAAGAAAATCGAGCGCATCCCGGTAGGCTACCACGCGACATGGGAGCAGCACCAGAAACTTTATTTCGATCTGTACCAGATGGCAATTCTGAGCGAAAACGATGCTACCGGGCGCGTCCTGACATGGGTCTGGAAGAATACACGCGCCAAAGACCTCGGTGATAATCCGTTGCGGGCTTTCAATAACTGGAGTCGGGAAAAGGTTGGCATCTCGGAACAATCCGGGATGCGCGCATGGCTGGTCGGGGAATCGATCTGCCCACGCTGCGCCGATAATCGCTTTGAATCGCAAGCCATCATTTATGCGAAGAAAATACTCTACCTGAATAACACTTATACAGCGCGTGATCTGGCGAAATATTGGGCGTATCTGGCGACAGAGGGGCGGCGGCTTGGTTATTTTTCAACAGCGGAAGCCCTGATGCGCGATCAGAAATATGGCTTGGTTGGCAAAACTGCGCGTCCTTACGATATTTTCACCATTAGCAAGGATGGCTATATTGCGCCGGACAGCCCAAACGGAAATGGCTATCGCATCAGCACCGACGCTGGATTAATGCGTCTGCCAGATGGCGAAGAGTATGCAGTGGCGTTCATGGCATTCGATAGCGGCGATCTGATCGAACCCGCCGCTAAAGCCATGAGCCAGATTTTGATCGAGGCACAGCGGGCGGAATTTTAGAAGACGTATTGACCCCACCCCTGTCCCCTCCCCGCCAGCTGAGAGGGGAAGCGAAGGCCACCATTATGAAGGAAATAGCAACGGCGCACGGGGATGGTTTGGTTCTCCCTCTCTGTTTGCGGAGAGGGAGCTGGAGGGTGAGGTTCTTTTTAATTTGTAGTAGATGTTTCGCACGTACTGCCTTGAAACACTAGACGCCCTTCGCCCAACGTTTTCACCTGACGCCCGTCTAACGTTCACTCATTTATCATCGACATTGGGAACGTTTTCCGCTATGATTTGAATGTTCAGGCGACTGTACAAGTCGCCATTTTTGTGTGAATAACTGGAGGTCGAAATGCCCGCGAAAACGCGAACCCAATCTATCGACGCCTCTGCTGCTTTCAGCAAGCAGGGGAGCGAACGGATCGAAGCGCTGCGGAAAGATGTTCTGGGTCGTCTGAGTGCGGTGATCGCAACCGCCACCGACGAAGCACAGAATACTTTTGGCTTTGATGTGATGAAGGGCAGCGACGATGTTACCGAAGTGACAGAAGCCGAAGCACTGGCTGCGCTCCGTCCTTCCGAAGGTGACTATCCGAACCTGCGCGGTGTCAAGCACCCGACGTTTACGCTTGGGATGTGCGCCAACGAAGAAGGCGCTGGTATCATTTTCCGTATCACAGGTGCTGGCGAATGGCGTCTGTTCATCAAATCACTCTATCAGCACCGTGAGCTACTTAGCGAATATATCGGCGAATTTGATGAATTGTATCTACTGAATTCCGAGGGGGAAGAAGAAGCTGTCGAGGAACTCGATCAACTGTTTGCTGTCGATGTAGAGAGCGCCGGTTTCAAGAAAGATGGCTGTACCATCTACTTCCCGTCGCTGGAATATCCGGTGGAAACAGAAGACGATTTCGAGACTTTCACAGGCGATTTTGGGGCGCTGTTCCCGTTCTATTGGGCGCTACTCAAGGCCGCACGTGGTGAATCGGTAGACATGGATGAACTGTTGAACGGTTAATGCAATCTCCTGAAGTTTTATCCCCCCTGCCAAATAGTCAAAGCGGCAGGGGGAAACGTCGTTTTCGCCCCTTCCGACAGCTAGCCGCTCCGCTCCTCGGCGTTCTCATTCTTTTATTTCTAATCTATCTTCCAACGCTGCAAACACAGGTTAACGGTAGTCCTGATCCTTATGCCGAAGATGTTGCCGAAATTCAAACGGCGCTCAATCTCGGCGGGACGCTGCACGCGACAGGCTATCCGCTTTACGCAATGATTGGCGCGGCGTTTGTCGCGGTAGTGCGCAGCATTGGTATTCATCCAGCGTTAGCCGCTTCGCTCTATTCAACCTTATGGTGTTTTGTCGCGCTCAGTATTTTTTATACCCTTATTGTAAAACTGACCGGACGAACGGGCGTCGCCTCCGTGATTACGCTTCTGCTTGGCTTGACGCGCGGCGTATGGGCATATAGCGTTGTTGCCAAGCCATATACCATGACGCTGGCATTTTGTGCGCTCCTGCTCCTGATCGCGCTCTGGCCGGGTGTAGAGTCGCGCCGCCGGGTGTGGCTGTTGGCATTGGTTGGCGGGTTTGCCGTTGCCCATCACCGCATGATCGGGTTCATGGCTCCCGGTTTGCTGCTTGCCGCAATCCCTCCATTGTTCCGCGATCAGCGCCGGATCATCCCGACCTTTTCGCTGGCTGTTCCGCTGGTGCTGATTGGCTTCCTGCCCTATCTATATCTGCCAATTCGAGCGTCGGCAGGTGGATTATATGTTTATGGCAATCCATCCACGTTGCAGGGTTTTTGGGACGAATTCACGGCGAAGGAAGCCAATCACCTGTTTAAATTTCCGGCAACGCCCGCCGACTGGTGGAACGATGCCCGCGATACTGTCGATATTCTCCTGAGCCAGTTGACTCCGGCAGGGACGCTTGCCAGCATTGCCGCGCTGATTATCCTCGTTCCCCGTCGGCGTCTGGCGCGTACAGCGGCGCTCTGCGGCATTGGATTCCTGATCTTCTTGCTGATATTGCATCGGGTCGTGATGCCGACAGCCGTCATGACTCCCGCTGTGATGATCCTGATGTTCCTGATTGCGCTTGGTCTGAACGACATGCTGACCGCCTATAAAGAGGTCAAAGTGTGGGATGTATTGCTGCCTACCCTTTCGATTGTCAGTGCGATCCTGTTGATCGTGTTCAATCTTGGCTTCATTCGCGCGATCACCAGAGATGAATCCGGGTTGAAGATGATTGCGCTGGCAAAGACAATCCCGCGCGATGGCGTTTTCATGTATCCCTGGTCTACGCGATTCAATGCGATTGCATTCAGCAAATATGTCACGGGCGAGAATGCCGATTTGGAGATCATCGATCATCGTGGCGACTTCAAGAAAATCAGCGCCGAAAAGCCCATTTACACTTATTATGAAAACTTTTATCGTTATCCGCTGGGCTGGTGGGATGGACAAATCGGACGTGTCTATCTTTCCAGTCCGGTAGACCAGATTGTGAGTATCCGTACCGCGCCCATGCTGCAACTCTTTGAACCGTATAAAGCGGTAGCAAATGGGCAGATTGGCGTCTATGGCTACAGTCTGCGCTGTGATGCCGACACCGCATACATTGAGGTAATTTGGGCGGCGTTGCGTTCACCCACGCGCGATCTGAGTGTATTTGTACACTTGCTGGAAAAAGAGGATGCGCCACCTTTGCGTACAGGTGATGTGTCCGCACCAGTCTACAGCCAATATCCAACAACGCGCTGGACACCCGGCGAACAAGTCATCGATCACTATCAGGTTCCGCTGCGCAAGGAAGCAACGCTGATCAAAGTCGGGATGTATGATCAGACCGAACCGGGCAAGTTTGTGAACTATCCAGCGTTTACACTCAAACTCGCGGATTATGGCTGTTTGCCGCAGTAGGAGTAAGGTCGTGACGATTCAAGAAAAAATTTCAAATTATCTGGATCATTTTGAAGATGCGGAATACGTAGACTCAATACTGAAATCTATGGAACTCGAATCTGTGTTTGATGCTATTGTTGCCATGCTTCGTTCCGGGCAAGGAAAGCATATTAACGACGCCCACCTTTTTATTCGGGATGTCATTTTACTAATACACACAAAAGAAACTGAAGTCTTCAAGGAAGAATTTTATGCGTCGAAGCTCGTTGATGCGCTTAACGAAAATGTGTTTGCAAATCAACATTTTGTTCGGAGCAGCGCCATCTATACCATCGGAAAAGTTTGGCTCAAAAGCAGTATTGACACGTTACTCCGAGCATTTGATCACTATCTGATCAGTGATCCGGTTTTGCTGCCGGAATTGCTTTTTGAAATTGGCTGGTTAGGGGATAGGCAGAATTGGGATCGCATTGAGCGAATGGTGCGTAGCGATAGCTACTTGACACGATGGGCGGCTTTACACGATTATTCAGGCTTGTCTGGCTTCATTCATCTTCCGCAAACTCAGGAAGAAATCCAGCATTCCGAACGACAAAAGTATTATCTCGAAATACTGAAACAGGATAACCATCCTCTCATAAGGGCAGACGCCGAGTACAAACTTCGAGCATTCGACTATCACCAGATGATATTCTCCAACAAAGCAGATCAAAGAAAAGCAAGGAAGATACTGGATGCGTCTGCCCCGGTGTTCGACTTTGATGATATTAGCCGAGACTTTTTTCGTTTCAGGTTTCCTAACGATCAGGAATATACCGTAAGTGAATTAGAGGATTTTGTCGCTCATCTTCAGGATTCCTCCCGATAGGCATTAAGTCAGTCGCGCGATAAACAAGTTCATATCATAATGTGTCGTTGAAATCTTTTGTGAGGGCTATTTTGGCTAGTCTGATCGGACAGACATTAGGACAGTATAAAATCATCTCGCTGTTGGGAACGGGCGGCATGGCAACAGTTTACCGCGCCCATCAGGAATCCATCGAGCGCGATGTGGCAGTCAAGGTAATTCATCCTAATCTTGGCGAACTGGAAAATTTTATCCAGCGTTTTCGGCGTGAGGCGAAGACGATTGCCTCTCTCAGCCATCCGCACATCCTGAAAGTTTTCGATTATGGTCAATTTCAGGATATGGCCTATCTGGTGATGGAATTGCTCACTGGTGGCAGCCTGGCAGACCTGATCCGCAAAGGGTCACTTTCCCTCGAAACAACCGGGAAGATGCTGGATCAGGTGGCGTCGGCGCTGGATTTCGCGCATCAGGCGGGGATCATTCACCGTGATCTCAAGCCGCAAAACGTCTTGCTGGATACGCATGGCAACGCTTTTCTATCCGACTTTGGCATCGCCAAAATCGTCGAAGGTGAATCGCCGTTGACCCAAAGCGGCGCGGTCATGGGTACACCCGCCTACATGAGTCCAGAGCAATGGAGCGGACAGAACGTTGATTCCCGTACCGATGTGTACGCGCTTGGCATCATGTTGTATGAAATGCTGACGGGCAAACTACCATTTGTCGGAAACACCCCTTTTGCATTGATGCACCAGCATATTTATGAAACGGCGCTTTCGGTCAACGAGGTGAACGATAGCGTGCCGCCAGCCGTTGCCGAGGTGGTTAATCGTGCTATTGCCAAAGACCGCGAAAATCGGTTCAGTACCGCTGGCGAACTTGCGGCGGCATATCGCGCGGCAATCAGCGGTGCGCCAGTCCCGGATGTAAAACCCAAACGGCCTGCTACGCCGCCTGTGCGTCTGGACGCACCTACCATCATTACACCAGCAACAACGCCAGAGAAACAGCCGTCATTGGGTTCGCGCTTGTTGATTCCTGGTGTTCTGGCTGTGCTGATCGGGGTTGCGGCACTGTTGTTCTTCCTAAGCAGAGGTCAGCAATCTGGTGGAACCACGACGCCAACAACTGCGGCAACGACAGCGGTTGCAATGGTCGTTTCATCTGCTACATCGACAATACCGTCAACTACAGCAGCGACTAATACAGCAACATTGCCACCAACGGAAACAAAACTACCTACCGTAACACCAACGATTGATTCTGAAGGCACGTTGAATGCCATCGTGCAGGAAACTGCAACCGGAATCCAGCGGGCGACACAACTTGCCGCTACCATCTCGGCACGTTTGACGCAAACGGAACAGGCCAAGCCAACCCATACCTATACGCCTTCAAAAACGCCTACCGAAACGCGCACGCCGACCCATACTTTCACGCCAAGTGATACTCCAACGATCACGCTGACGCCGAGTGATACCAACACGCCGGAACCAACCAACACCCCCAGACCGACTAACACGCCAACGTTGCGCCCAACAGCTACCATGTCTCCGACGGTCAGCCTCGGTCTGGCATACATGGCATTTGAATTCGGCGGCGAAGGAACGGGAACCGGAAAGTTTGACGATTTACGCTATATCACTGTAGACGGCGACGGCAATATTTACACAGGTGAATATAGCAGCGCCCGCATCCAGAAATTTGATGCGACGGGCAAGTATATCACCAGTTGGAAGCCGGAAGAGAAAACGCCTCTGCGCGGATTGGCGGCAGATCGCAATGGTAACGTCTATGCGGTGCGTGGCGGGAAAGTCCATAAGTTCGACAGCAACGGTAAACTGTTGAGGTCGTTTGGTGGCACGTTCGCCTTTTACGATGATGTGATTGTCTTGCCCGATGGCAATTTACTGGTCGCAGCCACCAGCGCCTCTACCGATGATATTGTGAAGCTAAATTCGACTAATGGGGCTGAAATGCAACGCCTCAAAAAAGCGATTGGCTCACAAAGCGATCAGGCTGAACTGGATGTTCGTATCGCTGTCGATGGGCTAGGGACAGTTTATGCTCTTGGTTCATTCAATAAATCTGTGTTTGTTTTTAGCTCCAGCGGCAAATTCCAGACCCGTTTCGGGGAATTCAAATCGCCGGATGCGGTCACTGTCGATAACCAGAGCAATGTGTTTGTCAGCGATTTTGGGGAGATCGATGTGTTCGATAAAGCGGGCAAACCGCTTGGATCAATCAAAATCCCGAATAGGCAGGGCTTTCAGACTTATATCAACGACAAGAACGAATTGTTTGTTGCCGCGCGGGATCGTGTCTACAAACTCATTGTGAGCATCCCGGACAGCAAGTGATTTTGCATTCTGGTCTGGTTAGTCCGCAAGTTTTTATCAACCCTGGCGCTGAAAGGTTTGACCCGGAACCAAACGAATAACGTGGCGATTCAGGCGGATACAGCAATGATCGGGTGGCGGACAACGGTCTTTGCTGTCATCTCCGATGAAATCTGTTCGCGCATTCGGCAATTGCCCTTGAGAGTGACTTTCGCCTGTATCTTTGGAAATCTTTCATGCGCCCGTCCCCGGCGATCTGTTTTTGGACTTGACGAACAACCTGACGCTCATTATAATGCCTGTTATTCCGGGCGCGTAGCTCAGCTGGGAGAGCGGTACAATCGCACTGTACAGGTCATGGGTTCGAATCCCTTCGCGTCCACCAAAAGGTATGTAAACTGAACCAGTTTTCCCCTTCAAACGCTTCACATTCTTTGTGTCTTTGAAGGAACTTTCATCGCCGTTCGTCTGGTCTTCTAAATCAGCCAGATATTTGAACGGCGGTTTGAGTTCTAACCGCTTGATTCTACCCTTCGCGTTGATGACAACACGCTCGACCAGTTGCAACAGTATAGCACGTTGCTGTTGCTCGGAACATTTTGCAAATTTATCGCCAATCTGTGCAATTACATCCAACGCCGCGTCAAGATTGGTCACCTGATCCGCTTCCTCTGCTTCCAGTTGTGTGAGCATTCCACCAACGCGGATACGCTCTTCCTGACATTCGCGTGTCAGTTGTTCGTAAATGTTGCCGCGCATCCCATGATCGGTGAACGCACGCCATAGATTGAGTTCTTTTTCTTCCAATTTCTGCACCCGCGCTTCCAATCCTTTTCGTTCCTTAACGGTATCTCTGGTGTAACGTGCCACATCGGCAAGGTATGCCTTGCGAATGGCGGGAAGGCGGTCCTGACTCACTTCAATGGCTTGGATGTGTTCCAGAATTTGCTTGTCCACTTGATGGCACAAAAAGTTCTGGTTACTTCGCGGAATACAATAGTAGGCGACTCCACCCCGCGCACGGTTGGCATTGGGCTTGCCACAGGTAAGCTTCTGGAGACGACCAAAAGGCAGTTCAAGATGGATGATGCCTTGCAACAGATAAAAGTGTCTTCTGGAAGGCATTGGCTTTTGACTGCGCCGTGCCAAGATTGCCAACCCCTGTTCAAATTCCTCAGTGCTAACAATTGGCTCCCATTCGCCCTTGATAGTTTTTGGAGCGATGTTGATCCAGTCATTCTGCACGGCGATCCATCCGGCATAAAACCAGTTATGAAACGCTTTGGAAAGTGCTTGAACGTGACACTTCCGAATGCCTTCCGGTCTGGTTCTGGAGCGTTTGATCACAACAAATGGGCGACCACTCACCATTTTGTAGCCACGTTTGTGCAACTCTTCGCAGATCGCCTCAAGTGAGTATCGGTCTGTCAACAATAAATCCCAAGCGGTTCGCCACACCTTCATTTGCTCCGGGTCAATCTCGACCCATTGCTTGTACTGGGCATGTTTGAGTTGTTCTTCCGCGCCAAGTTGATTCAGGCGAATCTCTTTATTGAGATAACCATCGGGTGCGAGCCAAGGCCAACCACCACCAAGCAACTTTGAAGTCATCCCGCCCTTTACACGGCGTGCAGTCACAGCAGACTCGCGCTTTGCCATACCGAATAGGATATTCAGGTACAACCTATCATCCGCATCAGCTGGATCGAGATCGGGATGCGAAGCGAAACGGACGACAATTCCCAGTTTCGTCATTTCGTCGATAGCGCGTAGCGCCTCGACGTCGTCACGTCCAAACCGATCTGGTACCGCTGCGAACACATGCGAAAACTTACCAGCACGAGCATCTGTCAACATGCGTTGATAGTGCTTTCGGTCAGCGGTTGTCCCGGTAAAGTTGTCGATGTATTCGCCCAAATCAGGCATTTTGCAGGCACGCAGCAGACGTTGTTCAATGTCCCGGCGTTGTGCATCCTGTGAGCGTTCAGGGGCTTGTGCGTCTTCGTCACTGGTACGCAGGTAGGTTACGTAGCCGGGGATAACCGCAATCTTTTTTGTTTTTTTGTTCTTATGTCTCGGCATAAAGCAATTGTCAGAGCTACTCGCTGAAATCGCACACACTATACATCGCTTTTCATTTCAAGTGATTTTGTAGAGGATAGGTATAGATTGTCTGGCTTCAAGTTATTATTCGCGGCTGCGTCGCCTTCCGCAGGCTTTTGCGACAATAGCCCTGCGATCACGAAAAGGCGGGCGATCTCTTGTGGCAGTGGTTCGGGTTCAACAATAGCTTTTGTTTTCAAATTTGGATGTTCCTGACATAGTTCATTTGTCCGATGCCGAGATCGTGTCATCCGTACAGCTAATTGTCGATGTGATTTTGTGAATGAATTTTCACTGAAATTTCTACACTGTAATTCCATGCTCAAATTTATCAATGCGTTTTCGGGCTGAAAACGCATTCACAAAATTCGCCGTGAAAGTTCGCGTTATAATGCGACAGGAAGCGACGCCTCGAGAGGAAAAACCATGCAGAAACCGGATCGTACCGAACTTCTCCGTGACTTACACCATGTCGTCAACTCGCCCCTGAGTTCCATCTTCAATCTAACCGAAATGATACTGCTGGGCATTGAAGGCGAGATGAGCGTCGAAGTTCGGCAGGATGTGCAAACCATCGCAGACGACGCTCATCGCCTGCACCATGCCTTAGAAGGTATTCTTGAGTTTATCAGGACAGTTACGACAAATTACTCTGTTCAACTTGTCGATGTCAATGAATTACTCAAGGCTATTGCAAATCACTTCGATTCTTCGTTGACCGTGCATCTGCCCACGATCTCCCAACCGCTTATGGTAATAGGCAATGAAGATGCCTTGAAGCTGATCCTTCAAAAATTAGTGGCCTATTCAATACGTGCAACAGCGGGTCAAATACCAGTGATCAATGTGCAACTCAACGACAAAGCCATCCAATTTTCAATCTCGCTCGAAGGTAACATAGATAGCAGGAATGTACGTCGGGAGTTCTCGTCGAGCCTTGATTTGCTACTCTGTGAACTCCTACTGCGCTTGCAAGGTGGGGCATTGTGGTTCGACGCATCAGTGCCGCATCGCAAAATCGTATGCTTTTCGGTTCAGAAATCCGTATGAAATTTCATTGCTAAGTTTTTATCAAAAATCCCCCTCAATCTTTACCATTCCGTAGGCTTGGCGGTGTTTTCTTTACAAAATTCACGCCTTACAATTTCGACATCTTTACTGTTGGAGTCTGAAAGTTGTGATGCCCAACCGCACCCGCCGACCTGTTGATAGCATGTCGGAACGAGAAAAACAGACGCTCATTTTATTGACCAAAGGTCATGGCGCAACTGACATTGCCCAAACGCTCAACATCACCCCCAACTACGTTTATTCCATGATCAAGATGCTCAAAGCGCGCTTCGATGTCACCACGATCAATGGAATTGTCGTACAGGCAATCGCCGAAGGTGTCGTAACGTTGGAAGGAGAACTTTGTACCGAGGAAAATCAATCCAATGAAGATTCTGCTGATTGAAGATAATCAAGCGAACGCTGATATTTATAAGACCAGTCTGCAACTGCGCTTGGATGCTGAGGTAACGCACATGTTGACTGGAATTGATGGTGTACAGGCTGCCCGCAATCACAACGACTTTGAAGTCATCCTCATCGATTTTGATCTTCCCGATTTACACGGCACGCAAGTTGGGTTGGCACTCTATCATCTGATGCGGCGAGGCAAACTCAAGCCTGCGGTGCTGGTCGCTCTGACTGCGCAAACGGATAAAGCCACTCGTGACGAAGCCGAACGGCTCGGCTTTGACGCCTTTCTCTGCAAACCCGTTACCGAAGCCGATCTGGTGAGTGTCTTGCAGCAGCTACAAATTGCGGTGGGGGATTGCTAGTGCCACCGTATCAACAATTTTCGATGATTGTCCGATTGTTGTGTGGCATCATCTGCGCGGCGCTGACACTGCTTGTCCTACTCCAACTGCGCCATGATAAAAAGAGTCGTTGGTTTGCGGTACTCACTGCTCTGATTAGCGGAATTGCCCTCAATGGACTTCTCCTTCGTGTGTCATGGCAGTTGGGCGGCGGTATTCAAGAATTATTCAATCTGGCAGGGGTGCTGACTGGCGCTGTTCCATTCGTGACATTCATCTTCACCAATGAATATCTGGGCATATGGACACCACCAAAGCGTATATTTGCTGATGTTTTGGCAGTTTGTTTGGGCATGGCTGCTCTTCTCGGTATGTTTTTGCGCCTGTACACCAACGTAACCATTACTGCCGAAGGGTTCATCATCTACCAAATGTACCCGACAACAATCATTTTGCTGGGTATTGGTGTGCTATGCAGTCTAATCAATCTCTTTATTTTGTTTCAGCAATACCAGCGAAGACAAAGCCAAACCAACACACGAGTGTTGATCGGGATCGGGATTCTGTCCAGCGGGGTCATGATGCTCTCAATTCCGTTCCTCTCAAAATACACTTTGGAACAGGTTCTATATGCTATCGGTGCGTTGGTGATCGCCGGGCCAGTGTTTCAGCAGCGCCTGTTCGATCCGTTGGTACGACTTAACGCGAAGTTGGCCCATCGTGCCGAACAGTTTACCGCTCTGATGCGCGTCGGACAGCAAACCACTGCGCTGCTCGCCCTGGAACCACTGCTAGAGGCTGTTGCGCGGGAAATCTATCGGGGCTTCGGATATGAAGCCGTTGTGATTTACCTGCCGGATGAAACCTTCAAACTGCTGGATCTGGAAAGAAGCATCGCCGAAACGAACTTACGAAGCGTGGTCAGGAATCTTTCCGTTGATGTGCATACTGCCGCTGGTGCCGTTGCCATAACTCGGAAGCCAGTCCGCATCAATACGGTCTCTAACAATAAGGCGGAAATCTGTATTCCCCTGATAGTCGGTGGGGCGGCTGACAATGCCCTGATTGGCGTCTTGGATATCCAGAGCAGTGCGCGTGATGCGTTTGGACAGGAAGATATTGAAGTGCTACAAATTCTGGCAAACCAGACCGCGACAGCGATTCACAACGCCCAGTTGTTTGAACAGACGCAGCAAGCACGCCAAGCAGCGGATGCTGCCAGTCGCCACAAGACCAGTTTTCTGGCGATGATGAATCATGAACTGCGGACGCCGTTGCAAACGATCATTACGCATAGCCACTGGATGGCACATCATCCTGAACTCTATGAGGGGATTGTGCTTTCAACGTCTTATCAAGCCGATCTGGAACGGGTCAATCACAGCGCCGAACACCTGCACCACCTCATTAACAACGTCCTTGACCTGAGCAAAATTGAGGCAGGCGAAATTGATCTGGAACTGAGTCCAGTCAATCCAACAACGCTGCTTGATGAGGCTGTAAATGCCTCAAAAAGCCTGCTTCAACCGAGTGCAAAGCTTCAGACTCAGTACATACCCAACCTACCCGCAATTCGTGCTGACGCATTACGTCTTCAGCAGATACTCTCGAATCTACTGTCCAATGCTTGCAAATTTTGCGCACAAGGAACAGTCAGCGTGAACGCCGTTGCGGATGGTGCAATGCTACGCTTTTCGGTGTCTGACACCGGGATTGGGATTCCGTTTGAAGCACAAACAGAACTGTTCAGCCCATTCAAACAAGCGACCCGCCAGATTGTGCGAGAGTATGGTGGCACGGGACTGGGATTAAGTATTTGTCAGCAGTTGGTGCAATTGCACGGGGGCAACATCTGGTTTGAGAGCCAGCCCAATCGAGGCACTACGTTCTTCTTCACGATTCCGCTGGCGTCGGCAGAAGTAGGTGCATCTCCAACACATCATGAGCATCACGCACTCGCCTTCATCTTCCCTAAAATGCAGTGTCAAACACCGTTGCAAGTGCTGATCCACACTGTGGACACGCCGCCGGGTCAAGACTTAACGCCGGGGAGCGGTTTGGGTCTTGAGAAATCTGGCGGG
>CAYSOC010000125.1:0-20153 GCA_964432445.1 uncultured Anaerolineaceae bacterium | reverse complement strand
TCGATGAAGTCTACCGCCTGATGAAATACGAAGCGCTCCTGGACTTCCTCATCGAGGCGGCGAAAACCTTTCGCACGCGCCGCAAGAAGCTCATCTGTATCGATCAAAACATGATCTACTTCACCTCCGGCAAAGCGCGCTACATCCTCGAAAACAGCCCGATCCGGGTGATTTTCAATCAGGGACCGGGAATCGACGTCTTCCACCGCGATGGCGCGTTCGCCCACCTGAATGCCCAGCATAAAGACCGGATCGCCAAACTGGGACGCTTTCAATTCGTGTTCGATGTGCTGGGCGAGGGGATTTATGCCGTGCAAAACCAGCCCAGCGAAGGCGAATTGCTCCGCTTCGGCGTGACCTGAAAGAGAGGCTGAGATGATCAAACGAGACTTAAACGCCGCAGACCAACCGCTGCGCGAAACGGAAGAAGCCGCGTATCACGCTTTCCGCGAATGGCCGCTGCTGCTGGTCATTCGGCAACAGGAACTGGCCGCTCATCAGAGGACAGCGCTGCCAGAGCTACTTGGCATTCCTACCCCATCTGAAACCAAGGAGGAGTAATCCATGTCCAAATTGCTCATTGTCGAGTCCCCCGCCAAAACGCGCAAGCTCAAAGAACTGCTGGGCGAGGACTGGGTGGTCGAGGCATCGCGTGGGCATGTCCGGGATCTACCAGACGACGCGCTAGGCGTAGACATCAAAGCGGGCTTTGCCCCTCAGTATCGTATTCTGCCGGATCAACACGGCACCCTCAAGCGCTTGAAGAAAGCTTCCAGCACCGCGCTTGCGGTCTATCTGGCGACTGATCCGGACCGGGAAGGGGAAGCCATCGCCTGGCATCTGCTGGAACAACTGCGTGACACCCTCAAGGGTAAACCCGTACATCGCGTCACGTTCACCGCCATTACGAAAAGCGCTGTCCAAGCTGCCGTAGCGAATCCCCGGCGGCTAGATTGGGCACTGGTTGAAGCCCAGCAGACGCGCCGGATTCTGGATCGACTAGTGGGCTATCTGGTCTCGCCGCTAGCCTGCCAACTCTTGTCAGATCGCTACTCTGCTGGACGGGTGCAAAGTGTCTGCTTGCGGCTCGTGATAGATCGGGAACAGGAGATCGAGCGTTTTCAGCCGAGTTTCTATCACACCTATCATGCGCGCTTTGCGGTCAACACTACCGAATTTACGGCAGACCTGACGCGCGTTCGAGAGCAGGTCGCCACGACCTGGCCGCCCACGGGGGTGGAAAAATTGGCACAAGCACTGACAGGTGCGTCTTTTCGCGTAGACACGCTCGAAACCAGTGAAGTCGCGCGCCATCCATTACCCCCGTTCACCACCGCAGCGCTCCAGCAAGCCGCGAGTCAGGTGCTCAGTTTTTCTCCAGACCGCACGATGGCGCTGGCACAACTGCTGTATGAACAAGGCTGGATTACCTATATGCGCACGGACGCGGTGACCGTCGCGCCGGAATCTCAGGAAGCCGCCTGGTTCTATATCGAGGGGCATTATGGTCCCCGCTATCTTCCGCTGCTGCCGCAAGTTTACACGGCCAAATCCAGCACTGCTCAGGAGAGCCATGAGGCGATCCGCCCGACGGATCTCACCAAGCACGCTAGCGATCTACCAGCGGGAGAGGGGGCTGCCCTCTATGACCTGATCTGGAAACGCTTCATCGCGTCGCAGATGGCGGATGCGCGTTATGTGCGGACGCTAGTGACACTCGTTCCTGAAAAAGCACCGGGGCAGCCTTGGCCTGTCGCCTTCACCGCCAAAGGCCGCACGCTGACCTTCGAGGGATTTCTGAAAGTTTACGAAGAGGAAGCAGGCGAAGAGGCTGGCGCGGAACCCGCCAAAGTGCTGCCCCGCTGATACAGGGACAACTCCTCACGGCACTGAACGTATTTGCGGAACTCCATGAGACGCAGCCGCCGCCACGCTATACCGAAGCGTCGCTCATTCGGGAACTGGAAATGCAGGGAATCGGGCGACCCTCGACTTACGCTGGAATGCTGCGCCTGATTCGAGAGAAAGGCTACGTCCGGCTGGATGAGAAGCGCCTGATCCCCACCGCACCGGGCCGGAAGCTGTGTGCCTTTTTGGTACAGCATTTCCCAACGGTGTTCGAGGTCGCTTATACCGCGCAGTTGGAAGCCCAACTGGATCAGATAGCGGCAGGAAAAGCGGAACGTCTGGCGGTTCTGCAAGCCTTCTGGACGGAACAGTTTCTGCCGGGGTATCAGCCGCTGGCGGCACAGCTAAACCGCCCCCACACCCAACCTTTGAAAGTGGTCGGGGTTTGCCCGAAATGCGGTGGACGGCTGGTGGAGCGACAAGGCTCACATGGGACGTTCGCCGGGTGTGAACATTTTCCGAAGTGTAGGGGACGAGCCGACACCATACGGCTGACCGCACTACCGGGAGCTAAACCATGAGCGATATGCCACCGCCAGCAGATT
This sequence comes from uncultured Anaerolineaceae bacterium, assembly GCA_964432445.1. Taxonomy (GTDB): domain Bacteria; phylum Chloroflexota; class Anaerolineae; order Aggregatilineales; family UBA2796; genus JBBRMW01. The sequence goes on along the minus strand of CAYSOC010000125.1, from coordinate 17,700 downwards.
GGGACCTGTTACTGCCCCCGGATGATAACGATGCGCCGCCTCACTGGGACGATGAACCGCCGCTGGATTGGGACGCGCCGAGTCTGGAAGCTCTGGGGATTTTAGACACGCTGCCACCTGACTCAAGAGCTGACCTCGAAGCAGAGCTACGCGAGTTGGACGGGCGCATTGAGAACCAATCCAGCGAGATGAATACGCCCGATGGATCGCTCCGCCTTGATGATCTGCTGGAAGAGCAGGCTGCGCTTCAAGAGGAACTGTTCACGCTGGGAAATGCCACCTCGGTACAACTGGTCGATGCCCGCTTTCTAGGCAAACCAGACCTGGATGCCGAAGGACAGGTCACGGGCTATACCGTCCAATGTATCGAACTGAGTCAGGATCTCAACGGGGAACCCTCCGGGCGCGTGCTGGATGTCGGCCACTATCAGGCGCTGGAACAGGCTGAGTTTGAGTATCAGACCTTACAGGAGAGCATCCAAAGTGGCGAACTGCCCATTGAAGCAGTCAGCGAGATGGGCGAAGCACTAGCCGAGGCCAATGGCTTATCGGGAACCGCATGGCGCGAAATCTCCGCTGAAGACTTGGAACGCTACGACTGGCATGTGCAGGAACTAGACAACGCCGCCCGCGATTTGCCCAGTCCAGAACTCAGCCCTGATCAGGGATTCAATCGCAATGTGTTTGCTGCCGCGCTGGGCGATCCCGAAACGGCAGCCCGTGAACAGGAACGCCTCGAAACCGAACAAGCCCGGCTTGCCATGCGTTCGGTCGGGCTGGAACCACCCGCCGATTTCGACCTTAAGCGAGACTCATTTCTGGATCAGGCGACGGGCGACAGGCTTATCAACGGCGTTTTCCAACAGGATTTGAATGATCCGACCCAGAATTGCCGGGCCGTTTTTGTCGCGTTGTCATCTGGTGAAGAAGGGATCGGTCTCAAGGCTGCCGCTGTCGAATTTGGCGAAGTCGGCAGTTTCGAGCAAGCCTGTGCCAATCGGGAGTTGGTGCAAGAGGCGTTGGAGAATAATGGGCCAGCTCAGGCGGTGCATGTCATTGATGACATTCAAGAACACCTTCAGCCAACACTAGCTGCCGAACCCGCCTTGGAAACCAACACCACTTGGGAGATCTCCTGATGCCCAAGAAGTCCTTCAAATGGGTCTTTGCTGCCGTGATCCTGGCGGCTGCCTTTGGCGGCACCTTGTTTTTGTTGCTATCCCATGCACAGGAGGGTCGCCATGGGGGAGCTGAAAGCACCTTAACCGCGACGCTCACAGCCTCCCCAACCGAAACGGTGCTGCCCACCGAGACGGCAACGCCCAGTTCAACGCCATCCTCCACTCTAACGGCAACCCTGACCGCCAGCCACACGCCAACCTCTACCGCGACGTTGGCAACACTGGTGGTACAACTGACGGTCATCAATCCCGATGTAACGCTCGTTCCTGCTTCCGTTCAGCTTCCCACCAGCACCCCCACGCCGTTACCAACCTTGGTCGTGCCGTCGCCGCTGGCGAAAGTGGCGACGCTCCCGCCCGGAGAGACCCCTCTCAGCGGTTGGTTTGCCTATGACATTGACCACCCGACCATTCAGCGCACCGGAAAATGGGAACGCTACACGACGACTTATCGGTCAACCAATCGTCATTACCTGTACAGCGACGATCCAGAGGCGAAACTCACCCTGCGCTTTCTGGGCGGTGCCGCACGGGTACGCTATGCCAAGTTTCATTCTTACGGTGTGTTTGAAGTCCGCCTCGATGGGCAGATTGTCACCACCGTGGACAGCTATCTACCCCCGTCCAGCCCCAACGGTGATTTTCTGACTACCGAGGTGTTTGGGCTACCACACGGCTGGCATACCTTGGAGATTCGGCGACTGGATCGCCACAATCCAGCCAGCAGCGGCGGCTTCATTGCTATCGATGGGATCGATGTTTTCCTGAACGGCCCTGCACCAACTACTGTTCCGACGAACTTGCCTATCCTTCCCAGCCCAACGCCGAGTCCGGCACCTGCACAGAAAATCCAGCTACTCAGTGCGCCGCCTACGGTACAACCCACGACGACCCCTGTGCCACCGCAACTTACCGCCATTTCGCTAACCGTTGCCTACGACCTGAACGGCAACAAAGCGGTCGATCCCAATGAAGGCGTACAACAACTGTCCGTACATCTGGTGCGTGCCGATACCAATCAGGTGGTCGCTTCAGGATTCACAGATGCCCAGGGGTATCTGCGACTGGAAGCTACCGGAACTGCTCCCTTGCGTCTGGTCGTTCCCTACTTCAATCGTTTCTGGGACGTGCCGCCCCGCACCAGCGGGACACGCCTCACGCTCCTGATTCCACCTGTCAATCAGCCCGCGCTGATTCCTTGAAAGGGATTTTCCATGAAAAGCCGAACCTTCTTCAATTCCTGCCTCGGACTGCTGGCACTGCTCATGCTAGGCGGATTGACCGCGACCTTCGTCGTGACTATCTTTTTCACCCAAACTCAGGCGACCAATCCTGACTTGCCTGCGACAGTTATGACGACAGCGGTGCCACGTAGTTTTCCATCCCATACCCCACCGACACCTATATCAATTCCAGTTAGTACCGCTGTCGTGCCAGAAATACAGATGATTGTGGATACGGTGGTGCCCCTCTCATCCCCAGTTGCCGCCAATGATGAGACAGTTCCCACTTCAGAAACGATTGAAACAATCGTCCCTCCATCCTCAACGGTATCCAGCGCTACGCCCTCGGTAGTGATGACCGCAACCTATCCAGTACGGAACTCCGGCACCAGTACCTATCCGCTGACGGTCACCGCCGAGGTGATGCTCGCGCAAACCAATATTGCCCACTACCAGAACGGTGTCTATGCCACCCGTACTGCCGTCGCCATCGAATCGGCGGCTATCTTTAACGTTGACCGCTAGCGCACCGACACCGGAGAGGGGAACGCCCTGAGATGATGACGCTGCATACCAAACGTTGGCTGGCGCTCTTCATTGCAGTACTGACTCAGGTGCTGCTGGTGATGGCGTGTCAGGGCAATGTGTCCAATATGACGGTGGGTGGTGTTCCAAAATTTGTCTGTCCATCCAGTACCCCGCGCCCAACCGATATTCCGCTGCCGACGGATGCACCGACGTATCCACAGGCATTTCAGGTCAACCTGAATTATTACTACACCGACTCGAACCGGACATGGGTCGATGTGCAGTACCTCGCTCAAAATGTCGGGATGGTGTATCTGTCCTGGTCGGGCGTGCTGTCGGGAGGGTACTGGCCGGGTGGCACGATTCCCTTGACCAATACCGGGAATTACGCGGGCGTCCAAAGCAGCTTTCGGGTATATTTCCCGTCTGGGCTGATCTTCGGGCAAATTACGGTATCGAGTAGCCTGCCCAACCCGTTTTCGTTTACAGTGACAGGGTATAACACCCCGGTATTCAGCAATCCTTTCCCACCGCCATGCTGCCTGCCACCACCGATTTATCCCACACCGCGCCCGACTTTCACACCTTATCCCACACCTACTTCGTTTGAGGTCGCTGCACCGTCGCCGTTCTTCCTCGAAGACCCCATCTACAACCGTGCGCCGCCAATCCAGTTGAAGTTGCGGATGAAAGCCCCTGTGCAGCAGGGGTTGCTCACGTTCATTATTCCTCTATTCGCGGCAGCCTCGTGGACACTCGAAATCACGAACGTGGGACAAACCGAATACGACTTTCTGGGCGCAGGCTACACCTATGTCGCAGAAGTTGAAACTGGGGGCGTTCTCAGATCCGACGTTTGGCCGCCTTCTCATCAGGCGGCTACGTTTCTAGGGATCACCGAACAAGCCTATGGGCCGCTGGCGATTCAGCCGGGACAGACCATTACCGCACAGGTAGCAGCGTGGATTCCGGTTAATGCACGGGTTTCCAAGCTGGCAATGCTCATCAACCCTTATCATTCGGGAGATCCCGGTTGGGCGACCTTCACGCCCGGCAGCGGCAAGGATGCTATGGTGATCTATTGGATGAATGCGCTCAATACGGTATGTACCGGGGAGATTGCTTACCCATGAAGTTTAAGCGTCAGCTACTGAAAATCGCTGGGCTGATCCTGATGGTCTGCCTGCTCATCGGTCTGTTTACTCCAACCGGAGCTGTGAAACCAGCGCGTGCAGAGTGTACCTGGGGTGACATCATTTGCGACATGCAGCAGGCCATCCAGCAACTTGCTGATAACTATGTGACTCCGCTTAAAGCGTGGGCACTGCTGCAAGCCAGCAAAGCGCTCTACAGTCTGCAATACGGGCTGGCCTACACCATCACCGCGTTTATGTGGTCGATCTCGAAGATGCTGATCACCGTCGGGGTTGGAACAGGCATCCTGAACGAATGGCTGGCGGTCAATTTCTTTCAGCCGATGATCCAGATGAGCAGCACGACAATGAAGCCGATCTTTGGGGTGTTCATGTTCGCAGCACTGGGCATCCTTGGTATCTCGTATTTTCTGGCCGCGTTCGTTCGACTAAATGTGGTCAGTCTGCGGAGCGTAGTCATTTGGTGGGTCGCCGGGGCGATCTTCTTCTCGATTGGTCCCGGCGTTTACCTGTCCATGCGCAATCTGAATCAGGCGTTGAACAGCTTGTTTTACGCATCCTCGCTCTCAGCCGTGGATGGCAAGAATCCGTTTCAGAAACTGGCGAACAGTGATCCAGCCGCCAGCAATCCTGTGTTTGCGATGTCGCCCCTATGCAGCAATTTCACGGGGTACATTGCGGGTTCAGCTGGGAAGATCACCGGGATGGACGTTAGTCTGGCCTTTCAAAAAGCCGATGGCTTTGATGTCGTGAGTGGCGGTAACAAATGTATTGGCGGGGCGACAGCGCAGGACTTGCCACGCGAATGGTTCGCGGCCAATGGGTTCTTCGATGCGCTCAAATCACCGTCGAATTGGGCGGGAATGGTGACCTGTCCCCCTGCTCCAGCAATCTGTGACTATGATCTGCTGGTGCAGCTCGAAGTTGCCAAAATGCAGGCATCGGTCAACCAGACCTTCGCGGGAATTGCGCGGATCTGGCAAGCCATTCCAACCGTTTGGTTTGCCATCGTCGAACAATTGGTGGCATTATGCCTGATTATCGCTCAGGGACTGACCTTCATCTCGTTCGCTTGCGCGATCCTGTTTGCCTTCTTCAAGCGTACCGAACCGGTTGCCTGGGCGGTGATTGACCAATGGTTGTCGTTGCTGGTCCAGACCGTTGTCTTGGCACTCATTCAAGGGATGACCATTGCTTTGTATTTGAGTGCCGCCAAATCGGGGAGTCCGCTCGTCTCGATGGCGGTCTCGATTGTCGCGCTCCTGATGATGGTGATCCTGCTCACCTCCGGTCTCAAAGCGATTTGGAGTGCTTTCAATCGGCTGTTTGAAGCCTTTGGACAGGCCAGCGGGGGCGTCTTGCTGTCACCGGGTCAGGCGGGAAGCGCGATGGCGGGTGCGGCGCTCAATGTGGGTGGAGCCGCTATCACTGGTGGATTATCACTGGCTTCGGGTGCCGCGTCTGCTGCTGGCTCGGTGATGGGCGGCGCACAAGCACTGGGGAGCGGAGCGACGTGGGCGCAGGCTGCCGGGATCACCTTTGGTGGTTCCAAAGCGCTGGATGGTGCGGCCTTTCAACTCAGTCGCCTGCCTGCCCTACGAGATACCGCACTCGGCGAAGTTTCCAGTCAGTTTATGGAAGGTTCAGCGGCACGTCGGGTAGGGGAAGGACTGCTCGGTGCTGCTCCTGTGGTCGGGGATACGCTTGGCAAGTTAGGTGGAGCTTCGCTCGGCGCGGCACTGCTAACCGATCACCATCCAGACCACGCCGAAGCCCGTTTGAATGAACAGGGTCAAGTCACTTGGCAACAACCCATGCTGCGGCAGGGAACCGGAAATGCGATGACGACCTTGCTGCGCAATCCGAACTGGGAAGATGGGCAAACGTCAGCACCCGGCGGTGGCGGACTGCCGCTCCAACACGCAGATGGGCGTGCCGTTCGACGCGGCGATGCAGCAGTTGAAGCGGAGTACCCACAATCGGGTTGGGGACAGGGTGAAGCATTTATCCCTGCGAAGTCAGCAGCCCTGAACAACGATGGCAATCTGGACGAGACGCTTCAGCAAGACTTTCAGCGGACGCTTGCCTCTGAGAAGACCGGGAGTTCCAAAGTGGACGACGACGGTGGGCAAGCGCTGTCCAACGCCGCCAGTAAATTGGAAATGGCGGGAAGCAGTCTGAAAAATGCGTCGGAAGCGATGGGGCGCTCGGTCCAAAACGCCGACTCGCAGAAACGCATGGAACAGGTCGAAGGCCGTTTGAATGTCTCCGGTGCCAATAATATTGCCGCCGTGATGGGACGTACCGTCAACAGTTTGCAGGGTCAGAATGCCGCTACTGGGCAGGTCGGGGCGGGTAATGAACAAGTCGGACTGGCGATGGCGAGCGCGATGGGCATGACTCCCGTCGAACGGGATGGGAAAATGGTCACTCCGATTGAAGGCCGTCTCACCCGCCCCCAGTTATTCGCAGATCAGGCACTGCGGATGGGCCTCAGCGGGCAGGATGCGGCAGAGATTGTGCGTGAGGTCAAAAGTAGTCCCGATGGGATGCTGTCCGCAGCGACGCGCGACAGGTTAGTCCACGAACAACACGAGACACGCGGCGAAGCGTGGGCCGACAGTGTGCAAAATGTCCGTCAGATCGAGCATTCAGCCCGTAGTTTGCCGAGTGCGATTTCTGCCTACGGCACACGCACCATGCCTGCGAGTGCCAGTAGCGAACCGGTGGTTCTATCGCCTGCGACCAGCGTCAATGGGCCAGTGATTTTCACGCCAGTGGTAGCCAACCCCCCCACCATAGCCCCACCACGCTCCAACCCGGTGACTTTTACGACACCCGCTGCGCTGTCATCCGCTGAATCACCTGATCCCACCAAATCGGCACTGGCAGGCATCGAAGCCATCGCTGATAAGGAGGAACAGTGAGCATGAGCAACCCACCCAATCGTAATGAAGTGTTCGTCTTCAGCGATCTGGAAACCCTCCAAAAGCTACCGCTGGCCGAATTGGAGTCGTTATGGGAACTGGTCCCGACGGATAGGCAGCGTCTGTACAAATCCATCTATGACCGCACGCGGTGCGATGAGGGAGCGTCGGGTTCGGATGCGCTGGAAACCGAGATGGTAAAGCAGTTGTTGGCACACTATGCCGAGAAAGCGCTCGTCCCGGTCGGGACACATTGGGTCTGCACTCCGCCGCAGGTGCAGGATGCCGCGCGGGAAGGTGCCGGAGTCACTGGGACGGATTCCCAAGTACCGCAAACCGGGAAGCGACCTTCTCCAGTTTTGCTCTTGATCGGTGTAGCTTGCATTGTTGCCTTTGGTTTCCTGATCCTGCGCGGAACGACGGGCAAGCGTACCGTCATGGTCGGCACGGGCACACAAACCCGTACCCCAACGGCAACGCTGGTTCGCACCTATACGCCCACACCGTTGGCGTTGGACTCTCAGGACAGCATCATCCGAGGGGGGAATGGCGGTAGTGGTCAAACCGCGATCTTTCCGGTCAACCTGCGGGTGCAGACGACGAAAGATAGTCAACCCCGAATTTTCGTCGTCCAGCGCCGAGTCATCCAAACCACCGAGTGGAACTATGAGGATAACCCGGATACCGCGTCCTATCTCGCTGGCTTGATGGTGCGTCCGGTCCTTGGTATTCCCTGGTCGGAAGCCAACGCCGCCTTGTTTCAAGCGGCTGAACCCGGCACTGTTTTCACACTCCAGATGAATACCGGAGCCTCTCAGCGCTTCCGTTTTACCAGTCGTGGCGTCTTCAATCGTGGGGATACCTCAGCCTTCGGACAAACTGTGCCCGGATTGGTACTCGTCTTGTTCGGAGTACACGACTCGGAAACCGGGAATACCGAGCCAGATCGGACCGTGTTGACCGCTGACTATCTGCCTGAGCAGGAACTGAGCGGCGGAGTGCTTGCTGGGGTCGCCCTGCCCAGCGTGGCGTTGGTAACTGCCACTCCTACCCTCCTTGCCACACCTGCACAACGGGTCGATGTGCAAATCATCTCGGTGTCCTCTTCGCAAGGCTGGGTCAGAGTGCGTTTGCGGCTCTTCAACGGGCGGTTTGAGCGGTTGCATCTGGATGAAAAATCGATCTGGTTAAGCTACGGGTATAATGAACGTCCAGTCGGGCCGCACATTTCGGCAATGTTGGATGCTATTGACCTTGAACCCGCGCAGGCTGCTGATCTCACCGTACTATTCGCGTGGCACGGCGAACCATTTGCGGCACTCACAGTGCTGGATGAGTATCGGTATAGCCTGAGTTTCAGACCGGAGCCATGAATGCAGGAATCCCCAACCGTTGATATTGAGCAGGAATTGTTGCGCCAGATTGGGCATGGGATGCGGGCTGGATTGATTGGGATGATAGATGCCTCGAATGCGATCCTGACCTTTCATCGTCCAGAGACCTTTGGCAAGACACAAGACGAGGTGCGCTATCTGAAAGCCAACGCCCATCGGACACTGGCGAATCTCGATACCCTGCTTGACCTGCTCCGGTTGGGGCATTTTCCATTCAAGTTGCAAGCCATAGCATTACGAGACGTGTTGCACGGTGCGGTGGCAGAATTTCAGACCTTATCTCTTGAACTAACACCGATGATGAGAGTAGACTGCTCTGTAAATATACCGTTGATTACTGGAAGTGCCGAACTACTCAGTGCCGCCGTAGTAAAAATGCTCCAACTGGCCTTGAGGGTGAATCGACCAGAGACAATTCTCATCACCGGAATTCCAGCAGGCAAAACCATCCAGATAGGGGTTTCAACCTCCATATCCGCAAACGGAGTTACCCCGATGGCTCTTCACGAGTTTGCTGCTAGGTATGAAGATCCCATAATTGCTGCCGATGTGCTTTATTGTTACCGCGTGGCACGAGAACACAAAGGCATGGCTCAGATAAGCTATAATCAGGAAAATATTCAGCTAGAAATACTACTCCCTGCCTGAAGTTTCCCTCACCGCATTCCGTATTGCCGCCGCGACGACTTCCGCTGCAAAGGCAGACACTACATTAAAATCAGCTTCGATTTCGCCCGATGCCAGCGCGAACAGTGTATCCCCATCGTACATGGTGTGGGCAGGGCGGATAGCTTGAGCAATGCCGTCATGAGCCATTTGTGCCAGTTTGTTGGTCTGTTCCTTATTGAGCTTGGCATTAGTGGCGATGACGCCGATCATCGTATTTGATCCAGCGACAAAACTACTGCCCATCATCTTGAGCATGTTGAGCGTGCCAATGAATTCGGTACTCTCCGGTGCAATCCGTAGCCCCGCGATAATTTGCCCTTGGTCGTCAACCACATCGCCAATGGCATTGACCGCCATGAGTGCGGCAATTTGCACACCGTTACCAATATCCATGACGGCGCTTCCAACCCCACTTTTGGTCCAGAATGCAGCACCCATCATGCTCCCAACTTTCGCGCCTGCACCTGCGCCAACGACGCCTTGCACCACCGGTTCACTCAATGCGGCTTGGCAAGCTGAATACCCCATTGCCGCATCCGGGCGACGGTCTGCCCGCCCGATATTCAGATCATACAGCGCAGCGGCAGGCACTATCGGAACCAGCCCTTCAGGGGTAGCAAATCCGATTTTCTTTTCTTCTAGGTAGTGCATCACGCCATCAGCAGCAGCGAGACCATAAGCGCTACCACCCGTCAGGAGAATCGCATTCACTTCCTGGACCGTGTGCATGGGACGCAAGAGATCCGTTTCGCGGGTGGCAGGCGCACCACCGCGCTGATCCACGCCACCAACAGTTCCCGGCGGACAGAGAATCACGGTACAGCCAGTCATGGCTTCTATGTCCTGCGCCTGACCAACTTCAAATCCTCGAATCGCGGTAAGGGTGTTATTCATGGCAATATCCTGTTCAGCATCGGTTAAGCAGACACTTTATGGAGGATGAGACGGATGCCGTTTTTGGGACGCAGAGTGACCAGTGGCTCCAACTCGACAGGATCGGTCTCAGGCCATTCGACGCGCCAGTTGCGCAGGATTGAGCGGATGACAATCAGCATTTCCTGCATGGCAAACGGCTGTCCAATACACACGTATGCCCCGGCCCCGAATGGCAGATAGGTATATCGGGGTGGCTCTACATCGAAGCGCTCCGGCCAGAAGCGCTCTGGTTCGGGAAATGCCTCCGAACTGTGGTGCAGCACATAGGGTGAAACCGCAATGGTATCACCAGGCTGGATGAGATAGCCATTGATCTCAAACGGGGCGAGTGGAGTACGTCCGATTAACCAGGCCGGCGGATACAGGCGCAGCGACTCCTTGAGCACATTCTCGGTTAAGGGGTAGTCCGAGAGGGCCAATGACTCGGACTTCTGGGCTTCTTGCCGTACCCGCTCTTGGATCTCAGGATGGAGCGCCAATAAGTAAAGCGTCCATGCTAGTGCCACGGCTGTCGTCTCCTGCCCAGCGACCATCAGCGTAACCGCTTCATCACGTACTTGAGTAGCGCTGAAAGGGTGTCCATCCGCTGTCGGAGCAGTCATCAATCGGGAGAGGAAATCGTCTGGCAATTGTTCACGACGATGCTGATCGATGAGGGTTTGTACTGCCCCATCCAGTTGCTCGACAGCGGTCTGGCATTCAGCCTCTGAAATCTGGGGCGTGCGCTTGAGCATTTCTCCAGAATACGCCTGTAGCGTTCCGATTCCGCTGCGAACGCTATCATGCAGCTCTCCCGGTTGCGAGCCGAACAGAGTTTGGTAAATGATATTCATACTCAGGTCGGCCATCTCCTGAGCCACATCGCGGGATTCTCCATTGCCCCATCCAGCAGTAAGTTCGTCCGCGCAATTTCCCATTATCTGCGCATACCCAGCAATATAGCTGGGTGTAAACATGGGCTGCATCGTGCGCCGTTGCGCGTGATGGGCTTCGCCGGAAGCAATCAGTAAACCATTGCCCAAAAATTTCCCTAGACTGCGCCCCACGACATCCGCCCGCGCCAGTTTATCAGTCTGATCGACTAGCACCATACGAATCAGGTCAGGATCATTGACCAGATAGCAGTGTGCCGGGCCGTGTCGATAATGGACGAAATTTCCGTAGGTGCGTTGCAGATTTTGAAGATAAGCGACAGGGTTGTGTTGGATGGCGAGGAGGTCGCGCCGCCAGTCAGTGGGGCCGGGCGGGTAAATGGGAAGGGTTGCAGTCAAATAGAATCACCTCATCTTAGTGGTCGAGCTGTTCGTCTATTGACCTATTATAGCCTTGTGAAATTTGTAAACCAACTTTGAGATTCGCTATGATCTTTGTTAAGGGTCTACACCAAGCCATCGAGAAGAGGACTATTCGATTTTCCAATCCAATTTTTTATTTTCTAACGGGTTCGCCATCGCCACCAATAGCCTGACTGCCATCCTTTGTACGGCTATTTCGCTCCTCCTGATTTCCCAACTGATCCGAGACAAGCAATCACGGTCACTGCTCTGGTTGATGCTCAACATGGCTCTGATCGGGCTTTGCGTGGTCATCATGCGCTTGAAGTCCGTATTCAACGAAGATATTCATGATATTTTCGCAGTGGCTACAATTCTGACAGCCACCCTGCCCTATTTTCTTTTCGTGTTTGCCACCAACTATTTCGATCTTTGGTCGCCTTGGCGACGGCAATTTCTGCGGATGCTGTTTTTGTTGATAGCACTGGCTTCGACTGTACTGGTGATAGAGACGATCACAGATCGCTCCCTGATTCTTGTCCATGACAGTATCAAAATCGCGGCAGATGGCGCAATTCTATACCAATATGGCCCGTGGATTCCTTTGAGCGGGGTCGTTATCTTGACCGACGAACTAGCCGTAATAATCACTCTCTTCACTGCTATTCAACAATGGCGTCGTGGTCACGCGAGGGCCAATAAGCGTGTGATAATCGGGATTGCCATTCTTGCTTCTGGAATGACGTTAATTCCAGTTCCAGGTCTTGAACACTTAGCCTTTGAGCAGATATTCTACTCGGTAGGGTCAGTTCTTCTCATTGGCCCAATCCTGGGACAGCGACTGTTCGACCCAATCAGCCAACTCAATCGCAAGCTATCATTCCGAGCTGAGCAAATGGCCTTGAACAACCGCATCAGCCTGCTTGCGAATTCCACCTTATCATTGAAAGAATTGCTGCCGAGCGTCGTCTATGCCGTCCGTGAAGCTTTTGGCTACGATGGGGTGGAGATTGCGATTACCAAACTAAACGGTGATATCTTGGAGTATGCCGCCAATCTTGATGGAGAAGAAATGTCTGCTATCCCTGTAGGAGACATTGAACTATCAGCTCGATTTCCTTTTGCATCGGAGGTTCCGCTCAAGCTCTCCACTGGTGATTCCCGACTGCACATAAGCGGAACATTGAAAGTTTTGTTGCGTGACGGGCATCGGCACTCGGTGCCAGAAGATCCATCTGTGATCCAAGCACTCATAGAACCGATTGCGGTGGCAATTCGCAATGCCCTTCTGTTTGAAGAAGTTCAGAGCGCTAATGCTGCCAAATCTAACTTTGTAAATCATATCAGCCACGAACTACGGAACGGAATAAGTAATATCGTTCAAGTCTTCGATCTGGTGCTGCATATCCCTAATGCGTTCCCTAATGTTTCCCTGCCTGAACCTTATCTTGAACCGCTGCAACGTGCAGAACAGGATGGCAGATTCGTCAAAGCGTTGCTCACTGACGTTCTAGATTTGTCCAAGATTGAAGCTGGGAAGATCGAGCTTCATTTCGAGAAAGTCGAGTTAGCCCCATTGTTTCAGGAAATTCAAAAGGGATTCATCTATGGATTGAAAGACGGTGTTGAATTCAAAGTTGAATATGATGGCTGCCCATGTGTTTCGGCTGACCCTCTTCGCTTGCGTCAAATTCTGCGAAATCTGGTAGAAAATGCGGCGAAATTCACAGCGGCAGGATATATCCGCGTATGTGCAACGACAGTTGGGCAGCGTGTACAGATCTCTGTGGAAGACACAGGGCGCGGCATGGCACCTGAAGAGATCGCCAATTTGTTTAAGGATTTTCATCAATCCTCTCCCGAAATTTATCAAAAATATGGTGGAACAGGGATTGGGTTGAGCTTGAGTCGCGAGTTGACAATGCTACACGGCGATGATATTTGGGTGACAAGCGAGCGAGGAAAAGGCAGCATATTTTCATTCTCACTTGCCACGTACGAAACGAATAATTGTTAGAATCATACACAGAGCAGTGGTTGGGATAAAATGTGCTACACCTTAGTTGGCTTCTGTGAAAAGAGTTAGGCGGGTTAAATGTTGCAGAAACCTCAAAAACGCGGTTTAGAAAACTAATGAAGACGTGAACGGAAAATTGGCTCAGCTTTAAGGCATCAAATAAAATTTATATGGTTGAGGTAATATTCTGTTCAAAAAGTATAAATTTGAGATTGAAAAAGTGCTAAGGTAAGCTATGCTATATAAAGGCATTACGAAATCACAAGTGAAAAAGCATTAAAGACAAAAAAAGAATGGATGAGGATAAATGGATATTTTACCTAGCAATCTGTCGGAGTTTTTTAAAGTTAATGAAAACCATGATGAATATTCTGATTTACTAAAAACATATGCTGGGCGGCTTGAATCAATTGTTAAGGCAATAAGTCCAAATGAGATTAAACATTTTCTTGATTTTATTCTCAATAGGACATCCAAAGAAGAGCAAGAGTCTCGATTCGAGTACTATAGAAAAAGTCTGGAGGCAGAATACAGACGCAATATTGACGATTTTGACCCATACCAATTTTTTGATCTTCACTTAGATCGTTCGTGGAAAGGCTGGAAATTCGCCCGCCTTGATTTGAATGTAGTTGCACGTGCGTTGTGGCAAAAAGATCTTATTTTGCAGGCGTTCAATCATCCATTACGGCTGAAAATTCGTAAAATTTATGAACAGTTATTGGCTGAGCGCATAAAGGTAAATGAAAGTAACGCGCTACCTCCTTTAAATGTATCAGAATTATTAGATAAAGAACTTGAATTTAGTACCCTAAGAACATTTGCCGAGTGTGCAATTATTCCTAAATCTGGCACAAAAGTTAGTAGGTTAATGGCTCTTGCAATTGGGGTATATACAGCATTGGGTCAAAGTCAGGTTGGTATTCCTTTCGGCTCTGAAACTATGTATAGCGTCATAGGCAATCCAGTGGCTCTTGCTGACATTTTACGCTGTCACGGATTGGCATCAGTACCAAGAAATGGTTTGCTTAGCGATCCAACTTATCAGGCAAATTTGGCGCTTGAGATAATTTCGATGCTTCGTGAAACGCCATTTTTAGCTCAAATAGAAAATCCAGATGATCTAGTTCGAATGTGGTTAAGAAATTTTGGCATAGTTGTAGAAGCAAATCCCTATAAAGCTTGCAAACGAATTGAAAAGGTTCTAGCCAAACTTTCACCTTCATATTCAATTGCACATGTTCGCATTTACATGGTTGAAGGTGCGGACGAAATGTTTCATACAGCTAAAGCTATCGCTAAATACTTTCCCCAGTTACGGATACATTTGGGCCAAATTGTCACTGAACAACAAGTAGACAGAGCTACTGAAATAGGGATTGAAAGCGTTGGTATTGGAGTTGCAAGCGGATCTCGCTGTAGCACAAGTGTACGGTCTGGCATAGCGGGTCAAAACTTCAACTTCATGTATAAACTTAGAAAGTTAGGATTAAGGTGTAAAGTATTTGTTGAATCTGGTTTAGACTACCAATCAATTCCGATTGCCTTAGCAAGCGGAGTGAGTCGAATCAACTTCACTAATGGACTACTAGGATTTTTAAGTGCTAACGGCGGACCCTATGGATTTGAAGACTCCAATGGCGATTTTTTTCATCCTTATGATGGTGAAGCAAGTGAAGAAACAAAGCGTCGAGAAAAACGGGTCTATTCATGGGATTTTCCCGTAATGCTCGAAGGTGTTAATGGTTGGCAAAAATTCGATCCAGAATTTCCAACTATACCTCATAAATTATGGTACTTGACTGAAGTAGTGTGTTTGACAAATACTTTCAGCAGGCATTTGTTTCATGAGGATTTGCTTTTTGATAAGAAACTTTCCATAGCGTTGTTATCACCCGCTATGGTTTCAAAAGTTACGCCATATAGCCATGACCGTTGATTCTCAAATTATCAAGGTACTAACTTCAAGGAAATTTTGAATGGCGACAGGTAAACCTATTATCTTTTTGAGCCATTCTTCCCGGGATGCTCAGGTAGCAATATTATTGAGTCAATTACTTTCAGAGATTTTCAATGACTTTTTCAATACTTTCAATTCATCAGATGGGTCTATTCAGCCGGGAAGTGTTTGGCGTGACGATATCCAACGGAATCTAAAAGAAGCTGTTGCGGTGTTGATAGTATTATCGCCTCACAGTGTTGATAGAGCATGGGTCAATTTTGAAGCAGGAGCGGCATGGATGCGTGGTGATGCGACTTTGTTAGTTCCCTGTACTATTGGAGACGTTTCACTCCCATCAATATTAGAGCATTTGCAAAGCATACGGTTAGATGATTCTAAAGGTTTACAAGAACTCATAAAGAAATTGTCTGCTCCTGCAAATCAAAATCCGAGGCTTCAAACTCCGTTTTATATTACAAAAGCTCAGGAATTTAAAGCAGCTTTAATGGAACCTCTATTATCCATCAGCGATCCAGAAGTTCAGGTTGAGAATAGAGAAAGTATATCTATTCCAAATTTAACAGATAGCCAAAAAGGTTTTCTGTTGAAGATGTCCGAAGATGTTGTAAAAGAGTTAACGGGTATTCGATTAAAGCTTGTAAATTCGAATAAGCCTTGGCTTTTCAAATCAGGAAAACAGCAAATTGAAATTGATCTGTCGGATACAGAATTGCTCCATTTAAGCCGATTGGGGTATTTGAATATTTTTACCGAACCTGATCCAATTGAAATTGAAATCACAGGCAAACTGTTCGTACGATAACGTCAAAGGGAAGTTCTATGTTTCGATATACCCTAGTTACTCAATCAGAAGCCAAACGGTCAGAAATTGAACGTGCAATAGGAATACAAGTTCAAAATGAGTTTGTAGAATTGCCGGAAATTCAAGCCATAGATTTGGAAACAGTATGTGAAGAAAAAGCCAAAGTTGCATACACAAAAATCGGGAATAAGCCAGTAATGATCGAAGATACAGGCATCTTTATAGATGCTTGGAATGGTTTCCCTGGTGCATTAACAAAATGGATTTTAAATACAATTGGCGTGGACGGTATGTGCAAAATGCTCGATGCTTTCTCTAGTAGAAACGCTACAGCTAAAACTGCAATAGCTTTATTTGACGGTAAACAGTATCGTGTTTTTATAGGCGAGATTACGGGATCTATTAGTCATATGCCGATAGGTACAAATGGTTTTGGCTGGGATTCTATTTTTATACCATCAGGTACCACTAAAACCTTTGCACAGATGGAAATTAATGAAAAAATGAATTATTCTATGCGGCAACATGCCGTAAATTTGATGCTGGATCAAATTAAAAACGAAGCTGTCGAGGAGGCTACAATGCCGTTGAAAAAATATAAGTATCGAGATCTTCATTTTGTCTCTACGAGCGAAGGTAAATTTCTCGAATTTAAAAAATCGATGGGCATAGGTGATTTAAAATGGGCAAACATCCAAATTGTAGAACCTCAGATACTAGAACTCCACGCCCTCGTAGAAGAAAAGGTAAAAGCAGTTCGCTTGCAACTTAAAGACAAACCATTCTTTGTCGAACACTCTGGCTTATTTGTCGATATACTCAGAGGATTGCCTGGAGGAATGACATCCCCTTTCATGAAGCGTATGACAAATGAAGGATTATGCAAATTGTTATCATCATTTCCAGATGACGAACGCACGGCAAGGGGCTGTATTGCGATCGGTCTATACCATCCTGAATTTGGCCTAACTGTTTTTACGGCTGAAACACATGGCAAGATTGTGGATAAGCCAAGAGGTACTAATAATTTTGGATGGGACCCCATTTTTATTCCTAGAAAAAGAGAAGGTGATGAGTATTACGAAAAAACATATGGAGAAATGTCCTTAGAGGAAAAGAGCGAAACAGATATGCGAACAAAAGCCGTAGGGCAGCTAATGGATCATTTGAAAAATTACTTTTCACTATAAATCGCATTTTAAATGTTTCGTTTTCGTATCCTGCTAAATGCAAGATTTATAAACGCATACAACATTCGTGCTTAATGATCTAAGTCGGTAGAGTATATTCTCACACAGCAGAATGATTGACATTGAAATTATGTTCAAGACACAATCCTCAGTCAGCCTGAATTTGACAAGTATTTCTTGGCTTCAAAAGAGCCAATTATGTCCAACAATTGCGAAAACTCGTAGGGCTTGCTCAGATAGCCTGAGCAACCCGCATTCAGGCAATTGCTCCGTTCGCTGGACAGGGCATAACCTGTTAGGGCAACAATGGGTATATCGGGTTGCAGTTCCTTGAAACGTGTAATCAATTGAAGCCCGTTCCAATCGGGAAGGTGTAAATCACACAAGACTCAGAACGTGTACGGAAAGGTGAATCATGGGACAAGCGACGTAGCATGAGCGC
>CAYSOC010000124.1:11566-20247 GCA_964432445.1 uncultured Anaerolineaceae bacterium | reverse complement strand
CGTCGTTGTTATATTCAACCAGCTTTCAGCTTGGTAAGTCCATGACAGACTCTAAGCAAAAAACCACCGCTTGCGGCGGTGGTCTTTGCTTACACTACAGAATCAAACAGATCAGGGGCTAGTCGCCTGCGGCGGGAGCAGTCTTCGCAACAACCGCACCACTTTCAGAAATAGCAACCGGAGGACGAATATCCGGCATTACGCTCATACCGTGTTCAAAGTCGTCAATAAAGACGTTGACTTCATCAACAACCTTGCTGACACGCAGACGACCAATCGCCTTGAGCGCACCAAACATCACAACCGCGAACACACCCGTGAAAGCGATAGTTGCCAGTGAACCAATGAACTGAACAACTAACAGATTAGCACCGCCACCCAACAGGAGACCAGCGCGGGTTGCAGCATCGACACCCGCCGGGGCAAAGGTCAAACCAGGTTGGCCGAGGAGACCAATCGCCAGCGTTCCCCAGATACCGCAAGCACCATGAACCGCGAACGCGCCTACCGGGTCGTCAATGTGGAGACGTTCAACAGCATCGGCGGCCAGAACAACGATTACACCAGCAACCAAGCCGATCAGGAGCGCAGCCCAGGGCGCGACAAAGGCGCATCCAGCCGTAATACCTACCAAACCTGCCAGCGATCCGTTCATCGTGTAGATCAAATCCCACTTTTTGGAACGGAAATACTGGAACAACATACAGGCAATCGTACCACCAGCAGCGCCGAGGGTTGTATTCAGCGTGACCAGACCGATCAGACCCGTGTTGCCTGTACCCAGTGTTGAGCCAGGGTTGAAACCGTACCAGCCGAACCAGAGAATCATCGTACCAATCGTCGCCAGACCGA
Organism: uncultured Anaerolineaceae bacterium; assembly: GCA_964432445.1. Classification (GTDB taxonomy): domain Bacteria; phylum Chloroflexota; class Anaerolineae; order Aggregatilineales; family UBA2796; genus JBBRMW01. The sequence continues at coordinate 19,395 of CAYSOC010000124.1, read as the reverse complement.
GGTTATGCGCAGACTGAAGCGGCATCCACTTCTTATCCTTGCTCCAGCGGAAGGGACGCGGGCCAAGCATAATCGCGCCAACGATTGCCGTAATGCCGCCGACGGTGTGGACAACTGTGCTGCCTGCAAAGTCATGGAAGCCCATCTGCGCCAGCCAGCCACCGCCCCAAATCCAGTGAACGATCACCGGGTAGCTGATACCGCCCATGATCGCGCTGTAGATCAGGTCACCGACATAATCGGTACGTTCCGCCATCGCTCCCGTCGTAATGGTGCTGGCGGTGGCAGCGAATGCGAACTGGAAGAAGAAGAAGGTATATACGTCCAGATTCGGATACGCGCCAAATTTGGCATAGGTTACAGCACCATCCTTGAACGTTGCAGCACCGCTCAGGAAAAAATCGTCTGTTCCGATCAACCCGCCAGCAGATGTACCGAAGGCGATACCAAACCCGACTGCCCAGAACGCCACAGCGGTAACGCCAGCATCAATAAAGTTTTCCAGCAAGGCGTTGACGGCGCTGGTCTGACGGATCAGACCAGTTTCAAGCATTGCGAAACCGCACTGCATGAAGAAAACGAGGAATCCGGTCAGCATGACCCAGACAGTATCAAGACCAGCTTGTGTCGCGGCGGCGGGCGCTGCGCCCTGTGCGTGTGCCGTTGTGCCAAATACAGCCAGCACCAGCGAGGCGATGCCGACTGCGAGAAGGCGGGGCCAGAAACGATTACGCTTGATTCTCACGGTTTGTTCCCCCAAAGAACAGGTTAAACGTTGAGGAAAATTCTATTGAGATGGGGGGTAATTTCTACAGCCATATCGAATAGTTAGAAGGGGTGAAAATTTTTGGTATTTTACACAAATTACCCAAAAACAAGCGTAAATAGATCAGCCAAAACGCTCCTTTGGAGAGACTCCATTGTGCAAATTACCTAAAAGATGATTTTTGGGGTTATTATTCATCGCTCATATTCAGGCGATAGCCGATGCTTCCCTCGGTCAGGATATATTTGGGGTTGCTCAAATCCTCGGAGAGTTTGTAGCGCAGTTGTGCCATCAGTGCGCGGATGTTGCGATGGGTCATTGTTAGCTCACCCGGCCAGAGTTCCGCAATGATTTTGTCGTTGGTCACGAGCCGCCCGCGCGCATCGATCAACAATTTGAACAATGCGTATTCCTTGCGGGTCAGCCGGATGGCCTCGCCTTTGAGCGTCACCAGCCGGGATTCAAAATCCACCACCAGATCGCCGATGGTCACGATAGGGGTCAGGTTACCAGCGGGAGGGTTACCAGCGCGGCGCTCGATGGCACGGATGCGCGCGAGTAGTTCTGGCACGCCAAACGGCTTGGCGATGTAATCATCTGCGCCCGCGTCCAATACCTTGACCTTCGTCGTTTCGTCATTTAGCACAGAAACGATCAGCACCGGGATAGCGCTATAGCGGCGCAGTTGCATACAGGCTTCCAGACCGGATTTATCCGAATCGAACATCATATCCAGCAGGACAACATCCGGCTGGTGAATCTTCAAATTCACGCTCAGGGCATCCGGGTCATCAATCCCCGTCGCGCGGTAGCCCTGTGCGCGCAACGCCTTGATCAGGGTTTCCCGAAACTGACGGTCATCATCCACGACCAGCAGGTGATTCATGTGTCTCTTCCTCGACTATAGGCAGCGAAAAAATGAATGTGGTGTGCTGTGCATCAAAGTCTAGCCAAATGCGCCCTTTGTGCGCTTCGACCAACCCTTTGCAGACAGTCAATCCAAGTCCCAACCCCCCGGCTTTTGGGTTCAGGCTGGAAAAAGCGCTGAATAATTCACCGCCTGCTTTCTCCGAAATCCCCGAACCGCTGTCTCTTATGCTGATCCAGACCTCGTTCGGGCGTGGCTCGATGGCGACATGCACGGGTGGCTTGCCATGTCGAAACGCATTCTCGACAAGGTTGCTCAATACATTCTCGATCAGTTCAAAATCGAAATAATACAATGGGAGAGAAGCTGGAATCGAGGCCGAAAGCAAGCCTGCTTTTTGCTCCCCACGCCAGCGCGAAAACACACTGCTGACGACCTCATCAAGCCCATTCCAATCGGCATTGAAACGAATCGCCTTCGCATCCAGCCGCGAGATTTGCAACACGTTCCCGATCAGTCGATTCAGGCGATCACATTCCAGATTGGCATCATTCAACAGTTCGGTGGTGGTTTCGGAATGATTGGGCATGAGTATCAGGCTGGTGATCGCCGTTTTGATAGTTGCCAGCGGTGTCCGCAAATTGTGCGATACCAACCGCAGGATCGTTGTGCGAAATTCGCCTGCTTCCCGATAGATTGCCTTTTCGACAGCATTCTGCCGCGAACGTTCCGCCAGCGGCGCAGTCACCAGCGCGACCACCAGAAACCCGAACGGATCAAGCAATTTACCGGGGTTGACTGGCACAAGGTCGAACACCGGCGGGATGAACAGGAAGTCATAACACAGGAAACTGATGAACCCACAAAGGATCGTCACAGAGGGGCGCGTCGTCGTTGCGCAGAACAGCACAATCAGCAGGTAGAGAAAGGAGGTATTCGTTTCCGTGAGGTGGAGTTGGAGCGCGACCAATGCCAGCGACGCGCAAATGACCACGACAGGGACGGTCACATATTGCCAGATAATATTGGTTGTCCAGCCTGTGCGAATGAATGCCGCGATCCGTTTGGTCATTTTGCTAGCTCCAGGCGCGATTGTAGCATATCCTCAAATTCCCGTTCATATTCACATCAGTTTGTATAGTTTACTGATCTGCCCAAAAATTCAGGGGGTCAGGATAGTACAAAATAGATAATTTTTTCGCTGTTGCTTTGGGATTACACTGTTTGCTCGATTCGGCATAATGTACAAGAGTGAGCCTATGGAAGTAGCTCTGGTCAATGTAACCCCATTTATTTTGGCTGTCGCCATCCCCGTTTTCGGCGTGCGCCTGCGCAAGACGCTGCTGGCGTGGGGCGTCGCGGCGATTCTGGCGATCCTGTTCCTGTTTCTGTTGCGGGATGTGGGACAGATTGCGACGGGTGTACCCCTGACCTGGAGCGTGCAGTGGATTCCGGCGCTCAAACTCTCGCTCTCGTTGTATCTCGATAGTCTTTCGCTGTTGTTCAGCCTGCTTGTGACCGGGATCGGGGCGCTGGTGGCGCTCTATGCCGGATATTATTTTGAGAACATTGGCGAACTCACGCGCTTCTATCGTCTGCTCCTGATTTTCATGGGCGGGATGCTTGGACTGGTTTTGTCGGGGAATTTGTTTACCCTGTTTGTCGGTTGGGAAATCACCAGCATTACCTCGTTTTTCCTGATCAGTTTCGATGGCAACAACCCGGCGGCACGGCGTGGCGCATTGCAGGCGTTAATCATTACGGCGGGCGGTGGCCTCGCGCTCCTCGCAGGACTATCTTTGTTGGGAACAGCGGCAGGTTCGTTTGAACTCTCCGACATCCTGAGCAAGCGCGATATTCTGCAAAGCCATCCGCTCTACCTTGCATCGGCAATCCTGATTTTTATCGGCTGTTTCAGCAAAAGCGCGCAGTTTCCGCTGCATTTCTGGCTGCCAGATGCGATGACTGCGCCGACGCCTGCAAGCGCCTATCTGCACTCGGCAACGATGGTCAAAGCCGGGATTTATCTGTTGTTCCGGCTGTACCCGGCGTTGGGCGATAATGCCTTCTGGCAGGCGGTATTGATGACTGTCGGCCTCGTTACCATGTTGATCGGCGCGGTTCTGGCGTTGCGCCAAACCGATCTCAAGGGGGCGCTGGCCTATTCAACCATCAGTTCTCTTGGGGCGCTGGTCGCCTTGATTGGGCTGCCACATGGCGCGGGATTGCTTCCCGCACTGCTTGGCATCGTGGCACATGCGCTCTACAAAGGAGCGTTGTTCCTCGTTGCCGGGACGGTGGATCACAGCGCCGGGACGCGCGACTTACGGAAACTTGGCGGTTTGCGTTCGCAGATGATGCCGCTGGCAATCATTGCAGCAGGCGCGGGATTGAGCATGGCGGGTATCCCGCCCTTACTTGGTTTTGTTGCAAAGGAAAGTTTGCTGGAATCGCTGCTGCACAGTTCGTCGCTGCTGGCTGTCGGGATTGTGGTTGTCAGCGCTTTGCTGACGGTGACGATGGCGGTAGTGCTGGTTTGGGATGTATTTTTTCGCCCTGCGCCCGCTGGTCATCATGATTTGCACGTTCACACGCCCGATTGGGGCATGTATATCAGCCCCGGCATTTTGGCGGCGCTCTCACTCCTGTGCGGATTATTCCTGGGGCAATTGATTCAACCGCTGATCCAGCCCTATATTGGCGAAGAAGGGTTAGCACTTTGGCATGGGGTAAATACGCCATTCCTGTTAAGCATCGTTGCGATTATGGGCGGGCTTGGCGTTTTCGCGGTGCGACGTAGCTGGCAAACCGTGATATTACCCAAACTGCCAACGGGGGCGGAACTCTATGCCAGAGCCGTGCGCGGAATCGAATCTGTCGCGGATGTGGCACTCTCCTCGCAAAACGGCAAATTGCGCTACTATCTCGGCGCGATCATCGTAGCCGTTATTCTGCTGATGATCCCCAGTGGCCTGACCGGGTTGAAATATGACATCAGACCGATCCAGTTCAGCAGCAGTATCGACTTTCTGAAAGCCGTTTTGCTGATGCTCACTATCGGTGCAACCTTTGCCAGCATTATCTTCAAGCGCCATTTGATTGCGGCGCTGGCGCTGGGCGTGGCGGGGTATAGCGTCGGCGGGTTGTTTCTGCTCGAACCCGCGCCCGATGTGGCGCTGGTGCAATTTCTGGTGGAAACCATCGGGACAGTGTTGGTATTCGTCATGCTCGGCAGGATCAGCGCCCCGGAACGCCAGCAGGTGATCGATAATCTCTGGAAAGGGAACAACCGGGGTGTGATGCGCGATGCGATCATCGCCACAATCGTTGGCGTCGGCGTCGGGTTGTTCACACTGGCGGCTGTCCTCTATCGCCCGGAACGTAACGCAATCACCACCTGGCACATCGAAAATTCGGAAAAGCTGGTGGGTTCGACGGATATTGTCGCGGCGATTGTGACCGACTTCCGAGGCATGGATACGGTCATTGAAATTACGGTGTTCGGGATGGCGGCGCTCGGCGTACTGACGTTGCTTGCCACGCCGGAGCCGGGGCGCACAATCCAGTTCACCGCCGGGAGGGTGTTGCAACAATTGCGGGCGCGCGGTCAAGCGTCCAAAGCGCCGACTGCCGCCGAAAAAGAACTGGAAGACCCGAAGATTCGCCTCGAAATTGAATCGCTCCTCGCGGAACGTCGCCCCTCGATCCTTTCCACGCCATTGACGCGCGTGGCGGCGAACCTGTTGCTACCATTTACGCTCCTGATTGCCATGTCACACATCGCCTATGGTGCTGGTGCGCCGGGCGATGGCTTTACGGCGGGCGTGGTCAGCGGCCTCGGTGTGGCGGTCTGGTATGTCGTGTTTGGCTATGGCGAAGCGAAGCAAAAACTGCGCTGGCTGCATCCGATCAACCTGATCGGCGCGGGCATTGGACTCGCAATCCTGAATGCGGCTATTCCGTTGCTGCTTGGTGAGCCGTTCCTGGTCACGACACAGTTCAAATCGCTGTGGCTGCCTGCCGGGTTACATCTGACCTCAACCACATTTTTTGAGACGGGAATTTTCCTGACGGTGCTTGGCGGTTCGGCATTGATTCTTGAAACCATCGCACACCCGCAGGAAGTGGAGGCACTCTAGCGATGAATGTTTTGTTTGCGATTACGACGGGCATCCTGTTCGGGATGGGTGTTTTTCAACTGCTGCGGCGCGATTTGATCAAATCTGCGATGGGCTTCTATATCCTGTTTACGGCGATCAACCTGCTGTTTCTGGCGGTTGGCGCGTTTAATGGCAATGTCTCCGCATACACAACCAACGTAGAACGCGGTGGCGTCCCCAGCGACCCGATGGTACAAGCGCTCCTTCTGACCGCTATCGTGATCAGCTTCGGATCATACGCCGTGCTGCTCGGCCTGATTAGTATTTCGTCCCGACGCTACCGAACAGTTGACCCGGATGGGGTAGATCAACTCAAAAAATGAATACATTCAACAATCCTCTCATTCTCGGCGCGATCTTCCTCCCGATTGGCGGCGCGGCGCTTTCGCTGCTGTTCGTGCATAACCGCACATGGCAGCATCTGATCGGGTTGCTGGCGACGGTGGGCGCATGGCTGTGTACGCTTGGTGTTCTGTATTTCAATATGACGCAGGGGCCACAGGTGTATCGTCTCGGTGGCTGGCCCACGCCTTACGGGATCGTCCTCGCGCCGGATTTGCTCGGCGCGTTGTTCGGCGTGATGGCGAGTACGGTGGTCATGGGCGGATGTATTTATACGCTCGGTTGTAACGATAAATGCGTCACCTATCCGGTCTTCATGCCGCTGTTCCTGTGCATGGCGGGCGGTTTGCATGGCGCGATGTACACCGGGGATATTTTCACGCTGTTCGTGTTTATCGAACTGATGGTGATGTCTTCGGTGGTGCTGGTGGCGATTTCGGATAACCGTCTGGGCGTAGAGGCGGCAATCAAATATCTGTTGATCAGCGCGCTCGGAACGCTGTTTCTGCTGATCGGAATTGGCGCGATTTACGCCACCTTTGGCACGCTGACCCTCGCAGATATTGCGCGTAAGCTGGCGACGGGGGATCGTCCACTATTGGCACAGTCGGCGGCGGTGATGTTGATGTGTGCGTTCCTGCTCAAGAGCGCAGTGTTTCCTTTCCATTTCTGGCAGCCGGATTTTCATACCACCGCACCGACCCCGGTACACGCAGTATTGTCCTCTGTAGTGGTGAAGGTTGGGATTCTCGGCTTGATTCGCCTGACCAATCTGCTGTTCACGGCAGAAGCGCCGTTGATTCGCGGCTTGTTGATTGTGCTTGGCCTGATCGGAATTTTCTTCGGCAGTCTGGCAGCGCTGCGTACCTATGACGCCAAGCGGATGCTGGCCTATTCCACCTTCGGGCAAATCGGCTTTATTTTGCTCGGAATCGGTTGGGGGACGCCCGCCGCGCTGGTTGGCGCTGTCGTCTATGCGTTCAATCACGCGCTGATCAAGTCTTCACTGCTGATGCTCACCGGGGCAATCTCCAGCCGGATGCCGAACAAGAGCGCCAAACTTGCCGAGATCGGCGGCGCGGGGAAAGCATTGGCAGTAATCAACATTCTCTATCTGCTGGGTGGTCTGGCGCTGGCAGGCGTCCCGCCGCTGAACGGCTTCATCAGCAAAGTCGCCTTGATACAAGGCGGGATCGATGCGCAAAGCTGGCTTCCGCTTGGCCTGGCGATCAGCGCTGGATTGATCACGCTGTTATACATGATGCGGACATGGCAACTGATTTTCCAGCAGCAACCCGCTCCCGAATTGCATCTGAAACCGAAAGGGGATCGTATCTTTGCACCACTGATGCTGATTAGCTTCTGCGTGATGCTCGGTGTGTTTGCTTCGCCACTGGTTGATCTGGCAACCGTTGCCGTAACGCAGTTGAACAATTCGCAGATATATATCACGGCTGTATTGGGGAAATAGGACATGATACAGCGTATTTTGCTTTCTATCCCAATGGCAATCGCCTGGATGATGCTCACGGGGCTACTCTCGCTGGAATCATTTCTGGTCGGGATGTTCGTCAGTTTTTTGATCCTGTCGTTGCTATTTCCAAATATGAAGCCGCGCACGCTCAAGGAGCTACGGCTGCTGGAACGTACCTGGGCAGCGATTCAATATACGCTCATCCTGTTCCGGGATATT
>CAYSOC010000124.1:0-11556 GCA_964432445.1 uncultured Anaerolineaceae bacterium | reverse complement strand
TTTATCTTTCCGCGATGGATGTGGCGCGGCGCGTGCTTGATCCTGCTTTGCCAATGAATCCGGGGATCATCGTCACGCCGACGGATTATGCGCCAAAGCCGGATGAAGCAGACATCAGCGAACTGGTTGCTGCCATCAGCGCACACGGCATCACCATCACCCCCGGCGAACTGGTGATCGGCTTCGATGGTAAAGACAAAATGTACGTTCACTGTCTGGATGTGGACGCATCCTCGGCAAACGCTGCGGGCAATCAGGCCAAACGGCTCGCCCTGTTACGAAAGATTTTCCAATGAACACGATGATTCCTTTCGTGAATTTTGCGGTGCAACTGGCGCTGTTTGTGCTGGTGATTCTGCTCGTCCTGAGCAGCTATCGCGTGTGGCGCGGGCCGACCCCCGCCGACAGGTTGCAGGCTGTCGACGCTGCAACAAACCTCCTGATCGGTATCATCATTGCGCTGGCGTTGGTAGAGGGTTCGCCATTCCTGATCGATGTTGGCGTGGCGCTGGCGGCGTTGGGTTTCGCCGGGACGCTGGCAGTCTCCCGCTATCTTTCGGAAGGGAAAGTGTTCTGATGGGCGATATTCTGCAACTGATCGGATTGATCCCGCTGTGGCTCGGCGTGATTTTCTGCGGCCTCGCAGTGCTGGGGATGTTCCGCTTTCCCGATGTGTATGCCCGCCTGCACGCCTCCGGCAAGGTGTCTACGATGGGGCTGGCGGGGTTGCTGGTTGGCGCGGCATTGATCATGCCGTCCAGCCTTTTCAAAGCGATAGCGCTGGCGATTTTTGTGGTGATCACCTCGCCCATCTCGACACACGCGATTGCAATGGCGGCCTACCGTTCCGGCGTGCCGATTGTCAACCCACATAACAATGATCCAGTCCGGGACGACATGCGCGAACAAACCGGAGCCGATAACTCCGGCGTGCGCGCTGGCGAGATACCTGTGTCGGGTCAGGCGGGCTGAATTTTTGAGAGGAAATTCTGTAGATTGCTATGCGTGACGGGTAACGTCTTTTGGGTTATTAGCAGGTTATCCGCTGTCCGTTCCATGAGATACAGGTAATAGTTTCCAGTTAGCGGATCAGTATTCCGGCTCTGATGGATTTCCAGCGCGGGCAGGTTCGGCGCGCTCCCCGCAAACATCGTTTCTATCAGTGCAGACCAGTTTTTGGTACGGAATAATTCCACAGCCGTTTCATGCGCTGGATTGCGGAAATAGGCCAGCGGGTTGCTCTCGAACGTTACTTCGTCATGTGCCTCTTTTTCTATCCGCTGACGATTATAGACATACAGGATAACTGCTGGAACGATCAGGAAAATCAGCGCTTCCAGCACTTGCGGGAATAGTACATCCCAAAACGAGGCAACCTGCGGTGTCGATGACACAGGGAGCGCGGTATAAACCGTAACAGATTGCAAGGTGTGGGTTGCTTTCCAGATCATGAATCCGATATAGCCTGTATAGCCTGTTGCACGCTCAAACACCTGATCGATTTGGGCATAGGCTTGTGCGGCAGGCAGATTGCTCAGAACGTTCTGATGAACCTTATCGACAAACACTTTCCATGTGAAGAACTGATTGCCGATCAACATCACACCGCCGCAAACAAGCGCCAGTATCAAAAACTGGCGATGCTTCTCTATTCCAAGCCGTCGCGCCACAACTATCAATAGAAAACTCGCCAACACAGACAGCGCGATAGGAAAGGCGCAATAGATATAGAGCGCATTATTTTCAGCCATTCCACTGACATAGCCAAAGAAAATACCAAGAACGACGGCGAAGATGATGCTGGCAGCGAAGCGCATTGTTTGTCCTTTTTGACTAGGAGTTCCCTGTTTGGAGTGTCCCAAGAAATTTTTCAATATCCGCGTTTTTGACGGGCAGCGTTTTCAGGATGATGGATTTGGCGTCTTTGGTGCGCTCCACCAGATATAAATAGTAATTCCCGGTAATCGGGTCTGTGCTGCTGCTCTGATGAATTTCCAGCGCAGGCAGGGCGGGAGCGCTTCCGGCATAAACCATATCCGTGAGCAACGGCCAGTTTTTGTTGCGGAATGTTTCTGTGGCGGCTTCATTGCGCGGATTACGAAACCACGCAAGGGGCTTTGCTTTGGCTGTGATGCTTTCCAACTGGATGTCATCGACCCCGGAACGACTCCCGAACCAGACCACAGCGAAGGGAAATCCAACCAGAAACAGCGCTTCGAGGGCAATGTTTCCCCAGATTTGCAGGGGCGACGCAGCTTCTTCATGATCATTTCCAGAGGCTTTGCCGACTATCGTTACGAAATAAGAGGTGTTGTTTGCTCGAAATGCAAGATACCCTAACACGCCCGGAAGACCAGTCTCTTTTTTCAGGTAATCTTCGACAAGCCTATAGTATTCCGTCTGCGACAGACTAGATTCGCTATTTTGCCAGGAGCGTTCCAGAAAGCCCTGATAGCGAAAGTTCTCATAGCTTATCAGCACTATAAATCCAGCAAGGAGAGCCATCAGTATCCGCGAACGACGCTTGACGATTTGCGACCAGCGCAGCACAAAAAGCAGCCCTGTTCCTGTAACCAATCCGGTGAACAAGGGAACGATAAGAAACAAATCGGTTTTGCTGTGATCGGTGATGTAGGCGGCGAGAAAGCCCATCAGCGCGGAGAATACAATCGTTAGAAGGATGCCTTGACGCAGACGCATTAACCATTTCCCGTAATCTGACTTTTATTATGTTACGGGTTAATCATTCGTATTTCAAGGCTTTGATCGGGCTGAGATTGGCAGCGCGGCTGGCCGGATATAACCCGAAGAAGACGCCGATCCCGGTACTGACTCCGGTTGCCAGCAGGATCGCTTGCGGCGTGACTGTCGGCGAAAGTTGCGGCACGAGCAAGCCGCCAATCGCAGCGGCGACAGTTCCCAGCGCGATCCCTAGCGTCCCGCCAAGCAGCGAAATCACGATGCTTTCAATCAAAAATTGCATCAGAATATCGCTTTTCCGTGCGCCGACAGCTTTCCGCAACCCGATCTCGCGGGTGCGTTCGGTGACACTCACCAGCATAATGTTCATAATCCCGATCCCGCCGACAACCAGCGAGATTCCCGCAATCAGTGCCAGAAAGATCGTGAGCAATCCGGTGATCTGCCCGACAACGCCAAGCACCTGATCCTGTGTGATGATCTGGAAATCCTGATCGTCGCGGAACTCGATCCGGTGGCGATCCATCAGCAACCGTGTCACTTCTTCGGCGGCATCCTGCATCCGTTCGGGGCTAACTGCTTGCGCATAAATCACCGAAACATAGTAGGAGCCGTCAGATGTGCGCGCCTGAGCCAGCCGGGTTTGCGCGGTACTGATCGGGATATAGACCACTTCATCCTGATTGCCGAAACTCGATCCGCCACGTTCCTCCATCACGCCGACGACGCGAAACGGAATATTGTTGATACGCAGACTTTGCCCTATCGGGTCAACACTCGGATCGAACAGCTTTTTGGCAATGTCCCGCCCCAGCACCGCTACACGTGCCGCCGTATTCATATCAGCTTCATCAATGAAACGCCCGGATGCAGGATACCAGTCGAATAGCTGCGGATGATTCGGCATGACGCCGGAAACGCTCAACGCCGTTTCGTTCTTCCCCGCCGAAAGGACAGCAAAAATAACATACTCGGCGACAGCGCCCTGTACGCTCGGCACGTTGAGAGGATTACCTATTGCGTCCAGGTCATCCATCGTGACAGGTTTTACTTTGGTGGGGTCGCCACCGGTTGGCGCTTGTGTGAAGACAAACATCAGGTTCGAGCCAATCGACTCGAACTGTTTTTTGATATAGCGCTCTACGCCCTGGCCGAACGCCACCAGCGCGATCACCGCGCCCACGCCGATGATGATGCCAAGCATGGTCAGGAGTGCGCGCAGGCGGTTGGCGGCCAGCCCGCTGAGAGCAATTCGGATGGATTCAAGGATCGTCATATCTCTATTATAGACGAACCCCAATGCAACGCGGATTGATCAACTTTAGACCAAATGCGCTATACTCTACGCAATGCGGAAATGGCAATTACTCGAACACAGCGAATCAATTTCCCCGGAACTGCTCGCGCTCACCGATGGTAACATCACCGTTGCAAAGCTGCTGGTTGCGCGCGGGTATAGCGATCCGCAACAGGCACGCGCCTTCATCGACCCCGCATATTTCACCCCTGCATCGCCCGATGAACTCCCGGATGTAACGCGCGCCGTAGAGATTCTGCGTAGCGCGATTGAACAACAGCAAACGATCCTGATCTGGGGCGATTTCGATGTAGACGGTCAAACTGCCAGCGCCTTGTTGCGCGAAGCACTCTCCACGCTGACGCATGTCAAACTATTCATCCCGGATCGCTTGCGTGATGGACATGGCATTCAGGTCGAACGTCTTAAAGAACAAATCGATCTCTATACTCCGCAGATTCTTCTCACCTGCGATACAGGTGTAACCGCTTTTGACGCCGTAGATTTTGCCAAACAGCAAGGCTTGACCGTCATCATCACCGACCACCATTTGCCCGAAGGTGGGTTGCCTGCCGCCGATTGTGTGATTAATCCGCATCGCTTGCCGGAAACACATCCGCTTGGCGGGTTGCCCGGTGTCGGCGTCGCCTACATTTTGATCAGCGCACTATACAGCCAATTGAGGATGAATCCCGAACATCTGCTTGATCTGGTTGCGCTCGGCATCGTCTCCGACGTTGCACCACAGTTTGGCGATACACGCTACTACCTGCAACGCGGCTTGCAAGAATTGCGCAACACTGAGCGGCTCGGCTTGTTGAAACTGGTCGAAGTCGCACGTCTGGATCGCTATGCGCTGACAGAAGAGGAAATCGGCTTTCAACTGGGGCCGCGCCTGAACGCTGCTGGACGCATCGGCAGCGCCCTCACCAGTGTGGATTTGCTCACAACCGCCCAGATTGACCGGGCAGCAGTGTTTGCCGAAACGCTCGATGGGTTAAACCTGCGCCGCCGCCAGTTACAGCGCGAGATGGAAACCGAAATTGCCGCGCAACTGGAAGCCGATCCAGCCTTGCTGGACTATGCCGCATTGGTACTCTACGGCGCAGAATGGCACGGCGGCATTCTCGGCCCCGTCGCGGGACGACTTGCAGAGAAACACAACCGCCCGGTCATCTTGCTATCGAACATCGACACAATAGGGAGAATGGCACGCGGTTCGGCGCGTTCGATAGAAGGTGTGAATCTGGCGAATGCCTTCTCACAGCTTGGTGGGATGCTGGCAGGGTATGGTGGACACGAAGGCGCAGCCGGATTGACCATCGAAGTATCGAAAATTGGCGCGTTCCGGCGGGCGCTCTCGCAGCACCTGGGCAAAATTAAATCTGTTGAGCAAGTGCTTACCATTGATGCAAAATTACCCCTCACCGACGCCAATCTGGATTTTGTGCAGATATTGAATAAACTCGCGCCGTTTGGCGAGGGCAACCCCGCACCGATTTTCTGCGCCGAAAATGTCGTAGTTCATCGCGCGGAGTTTCTGGATCGGGCGCATGAACATCGCCGCTTGATCGTGTTCGATTCCGATGGTGAGACATTTTTCATCTACTGGTGGGGCAGTGGCGATCAGGATGTGCCGCAGGGCGCGATTGATCTGGCCTATACAGTCAGCCTCAAACCCGGCGGAATCGTGACTCATACGCTGGTGGATTTTCAACTGCGCGATTTGCCTGCACCACCTGCACCGGCGCGTGAAATCATCGACTTGCGACAGGCGAATCCGGTCACAGGATTGCCATATGCCCGCGAACGTTTCCCCGATCTGGCGGTATGGTCGGATCGGACTGCCGAAGGTGTAGCTTTCCATGCACTGCCTGCCGATACGCCATTGGTTGTTTATGATGTTCCACCTTCTCAACAGGTGTTATCAGCGGCAATCAACACGCTCACGCCGCCAGCCGTGATTTTGATTGGCGTTGAGCAACCCATGATCCGTTGGGATTCGCTCCTGAAACTGCTGCGCGAAGACCTCTCGAAAATCAGCGATGCAGGCGAGTTTGAACTATTGCCGTTGGCGCTTCGTTTTGGCCTGACAGAACAGGCAGCACGGTTTGCGCTCGACCTGCTGACACAAATGGGAGCATTCCCGCCGTTTACAATTTCGCGCGATGGCCTTTGCCATTTCGGAACGGGAACGCCGAAACAGGATATGGAAAAAGTGAAAAGTATGCTGCCGCGCCTCAACCAACTCCTGAGCGAGATTGAAGCATGGCGTTCCTTTTTCCGCACGGCCAAACCCGAAAGCCTGATCTAGCCGATAAATCCTTTCCGGTATAATAGAGGTCGCTTTGCCGGGATTGGAAAATGTCGAGACGAATCAGGTTTATTGTAATCATTACCGCATTTATGCTGCTGCCGGGGTTGGCGCTGTTTGCGCAAGAAGCGACACCCGTTCCAATTAGCTTGCCCACTGCTACTCCGATCAACACTATCCCGCCACCAGCGAGCCTCACGCCGACGCGCAACGTCCCTATCCTGATCGCTACCGCTACCTTGCAGGGCATCACGGTGACAGTGCGCTTTCCACCGGGGAATGTGCGCCAGGCTCCCTCGCTCGAATCGGAAAAAATCGGGACGATAGAAAAAGACGAGTTCTATCAGGTGATCAGCCGTTCCGGGAAATGGCTGCAAATCCTCTATAACAAGAATGGACAGGAAACGGGCTGGGTATTTGAGGATATTGTCGTTATTCAGGGGAACGCCACAATTATCCCGACCAATGGCAACGCGCCGACGGCTAACGTCCCCACTGTCCAGGCCGGACAGACTGGCACTGCACAGATAAACTCGATTGTGGCGACGCCAGGCGGATTCGCCAGCGCGACCAGCGCCCGTGCTTCGGCAACCGGGCCATTTGCGCGCACGGCAACCATCGAGCCAACGCTTGGCGGGCCGAGGCCAACCTTTACCTATCCGCCCGTGTTTATCGAAGCGACGCTTGCACCGCGTAACGCTGGCTTGATTCAAACGGGGATGCCGCCAGTCGTGCCGATTATCGCGCTGGCAGCATTGGGACTTTTCGGGCTACTTATTAGCAGCCTGCGGCGTCTGTGAGGCGGCTGCGCCGGGTGGAAGCGTCGAACCCGTCGAAGGCGGCGGTTTACTGATCACCTGATTTTGCCGTCGCGTGTTGATCTCGCTGGCGACCAACGCAACGGAAAGCAGCAGGATCAGCAGCAGCGGCGACCACCACAGCGGCGAAGGCGGTTTGGGAATCAGCGTGCCACGCCGCACGCCAAACACTCTGGAAAGCTGGATCAGCAGGAAGGTCACGAACCCGGCGACAAAGATACTGGTTAGCCATTGGAGGCTCAGGACGTCTCCTGTCGCCGCCAGACTCCTGATAAAATCCGCCGGATAGACGAGTTCACCGAGGCTGAAACCACTGATCACCAACGCCCCGACAAACGGGGAGCCGCTCCGCAAGGTGAGCGCCCCGGCAACCAGACCCACCAGTAAATAACTCAACGTGGCAGCAAACCCAAAACCCGCGCTGAAAAAACCATACAGGCCAAATAGAATCGCTGTATATATGACGCCTCGCCATTCACCCAGCGCACGCGCAGCAGTCTGGATGAACCCGAAGAAAAACAACCCCTGACACAACGGGATCAATATGCCGTAGATGGCAAATTTCCCCTGAAAAGAGGTGAGCGGCTGCGCTGTCGAGGGAAAGGGAAGATTACCGAATAACCCGCCGAGGATTTGCGACGACAGGAACAAGAGCCATGTCGCGGGCAAAAAGATGGCTACCCCTGCCAGAAATCCCGTCGCCAGAAACATGATGCGCGGTGGAAAGCCAAATACTGCGCGCAGGTTCGCCCCGGTCAAAATAACGGTCAGGATCATCAACCCGGCAATCACAAACATCGCCGTGAGCAGACGCTGGAAGGGTACGTCGGGGACAACAGGCGTCAGGAGAATGCTGATCGCCAGCGTGCCAAGCACAACCAGCAAATAGAGGCGGAGCGCGGTTTGCAGCGTCGGCAGTTGGAGAGGGGCAGGTTTCTGTTCGTTCATGAAACGTTCACTTTTGATAGAAATACAAAAGGCACGGCGTATTATATACCGTGCCTTCTTCGACTAACGCGACGCGCGAATTAGTGGCTGCAAGAATCGCAGCCGCCCTCGCTGGCGGAACCCTGATCCTTTGTACGGAAGGAACTACCGCAACCACAGGTAGAAACGGCGTTCGGGTTGTCGATGCGGAAGCCGCCACCCATCAGGCTGTCTACGTAATCAATGGTTGCACCACCGATATACATGACGCTGGTCGGGTCGATGACGAGTTTCACACCGGAAGCCTCGATCACAGTATCAAATTCCTGTGGATTAGCCTCGAATGCCATTCCATATTGCAGGCCGGAACAACCGCCACCAGAAACAAAAACGCGGAGCGCGTGGTTTGGAATACTACGCTGCACGAGCAATTCCTTGATCTTGTCTGCCGCCATCGGCGTGACGCTCAGTGCGGGCGTATCTATATCGAATTGTGTATCGATCTGCACCAAATCAGCCATAGTGTTCTCTTGCGCCGTCAGTTCGACAGCGCTCTCCTTTTTTGCTAACCAGACGGAAATTACAGCCCGTTTCTTACATTGTTGACGATGATTATGACGCTTCCTGCAATGGATGCAAGGGCAAATCTGTCGTCAAGATGTATAAAATTATATCAATATGTCTGCGCTACTGACACTGCGCGCAAACGTTCTACCGCTTTTGGCAGAACATCCAGAACATAATCCACGTCGGTGTCAGTAGTCTCACGCCCAACGGTGAGGCGCAGACTGCCCAGCGCCAACTCTGGCGAAATGCCCATTGCTAATAACACCTCGGACGGCTCCGGGTTGCCCGTGTTACACGCCGAACCGCTCCCCGCCGCAATCCCGGCAAGATCAAGGTGCATCAACAGCGCGTTGGCATCCAGATTTTCAAACACGAAACTGGCATGGTTTGGCAGGCGCTCGACTGGATGCCCGGTCAGATGCGCATTCGGGATAGTGCCGAGGACGCCCGCAATCAGACGATCCCGTAATTGAGCATAACGTGGCGCGCAGGATTGCCAGTCGTTGGCGGCGATTTCCAGCGCTTTCGCCATCCCCATAATCAGGGGCATGTTATGCGTCCCGGCACGCAGTTCGTTTTCCTGGCCGCCACCGCTTTGGGATGGCATTAGTTTCACCCCATCCCGCACATAGAGCAGTCCAGCGCCCTTTGGCCCATAAAACTTGTGCGCCGTGATCGCCAGCATATCGACGCCGGGTTGTTGCACATCTATCGGGAGTTGTCCGGCTGCTTGCACCGCATCGGTATGGAAAAGCGCACCGTATTTATGAGCAATCGCGGCGAGTTCTGCGACAGGCTGGATCGTTCCAACTTCATTGTTACCCATCATCACGCTGACCAGCGTCGGCAGGTTTTTATCAGCCTGATCCAGTGCAGCGCGAAGCGTCTCCGGCAGGATGCGCCCATATTCATCCGGCTGCAACATCGTGACAAGTGTTGGCGTTGTTTGTGCGAGTTGGCGCGCGGTATGGCTCACCGCGTGATGTTCGATTTGCGAGGTGATGATATGTGGCTGTTTGCCCTGCCGAATTGTATTCAGGGCAAAACCACGCAGCGCCAGATTATCGCTTTCCGAACCACAACCCGTAAAAATGAGTTCGCCGGGGGCGCAATTCAAAATGTCTGCGATTGTTTTGCGTGCTGTCTTGAGCGCCCGATCTGCCTTGCGTCCAACGCTATGTACAGAGAAAGGATTACCATAGTTTTCGGTGAAGTAGGGAAGCATTGTTTCAAGCACGCGCGGATCAGTTGGCGTCGTGGCGGCATAGTCAAAATAGATATGGGATTTCATGAGTTTTGCCGAACTTCTTATCGAATTGTTAAGCATACCGATTTTCAGTTTCCCATTATACTACTGCTAATATAATGCGAGTTCGGGATGACGCCGTTGGCATTATATACTGCCCTCACCCTAAATCCCTCTCCCGCAGGAGAGGGACTTCCAGATGCCTCGGCCTCCCCTTCGCCTGTGGGAGAAAGGGCGGTGGGATGAGGGCTTCTCATCCCGAATTCGCGTTAACATACGGATCGTTGCTGAATGAAAGCGCAGACCGACAAAATCGCCATTGAATTGTTCCGCTCCACATGGAACGCGAACAGACCAAAGCTGCCGCGCTCCGTGCGAAGCTCATTTCACACAGCGATTAGGTCAGTGTGTTATATGAACGCACCGTGATCGAATCGCCCTTGCCGAAATGCCGCACAGTCCGGGGATCGTTCGGCAGCACATCCAGCATATTATCCGACCACGCCTCGGACTCCCCATCAATGAGCAAGACTGCACGTGCTGGACGTTCTGCATAGATCGTCACGGTATCGCCCTTTTTCTGAATTTTCAGACCGGGATCGATGTAGATTGCAGAACGTGGTGGTTCAGGCCAGAGTGCGGCACGGGCAATGACTTCGCCATTCTGAATCAGACGCGCGCCGATCACCATATCGGTATTGGGCAGATAGAAATCAACCAGTGAGCCTGCTTCGGTGCTTTGGAACGGCGCGAGGCGGATATTGCGTTTTTTCTGTGCCAGTTCTTCGCCGTCAAAGGTGAAAGCGGTCAACTCCAGTTCGGCCTCAACAGGCTTGGCTGTACCATTGACCGCCCAGACCTGCGCCCCCACCATGCCCAATGCAATTGGCGCGAAACTGCGCTTTACCCGATAGTAGGCGGCTTTGGGACGCAATTCATAATCTACCAGCGCCCAACTGGTCACAGGCCAGCAATCGTTCAATTGCCAGATCAACGCGCCAGAGGTTGCATAATGCCCCTTGCCTGCCCACCGCCGCCGGAAGCCATCAACCGCCGCCGCCATCGCTTCGGACTGGATAAACTGCGTCGCGTAGATGTAATCATCCAGTGTTTTTGGCTGATTGGCGATATTCGCTTGCAAATAGTGATTCAGGCGCTCCACGCCGCCACCCGCTTTGTTGTGGTGATTCAACACTGCGCTACCAATTACGCGATCTTCCGCGTTGGTGAAGGCATCAATCATGGCGCGATGCGGGGCAGCCTCCATGCCGAATTCGCTGACGAAGCGTCCCGCATAATCGGTATAGCGCTGATAGTCTGCCATATTGCCATGCCAGATTTCCCATGTGTGCCGATCCCCGATAGTCGGGTCGGCGCTGGACTTGCCGCCATAGGGACTGCCCCGCCAATAGGGACGCGACGGATCGAGTTTCGCGCATACCTCCGGCAGCAAACGCTCGTAAATTTCGCGCGCCGGGAATTTCGTCTGCGTGAAATCGCCCTGAAAATTCGGGTCATAGGCTTGTTGCGATTCGGCAATCTGATAATCTTCATTGTTGCCAGCCCAAAGCACAATCGAGGGATGATTGCGCAACCGTCGGATATTCGCTTCGGCTTCGGCGCGGACACTTGCCAGAAATTCAGGATGTGCCGGATACATGCCACAGGCGAACATGAAATCCTGCCA
>CAYSOC010000123.1:0-20373 GCA_964432445.1 uncultured Anaerolineaceae bacterium | reverse complement strand
ATCCGGGTCAGGCAGTACGCTGTTTCATTTTTTCTTTGTCTGATTCCCTGATGATTACATTGTCAGTTGCTATAAAATCAACTATTTGAATGGAATATATTCGATGCGATTTTCAAAATCCTTTGATGTACCTGCCTCAATCATTATTTGAAGATCATCCACAATTACACTGATCGATGCACTGGAATCAACCATGATAACACCGGGCATTGCCAGATTTGAGACGATTCGTTCATAGGCGTATTTAGGAATAGTGTTGAAATCGTGAGTCAACAGAATACGATTTTCGCGCGCTATCCATTCCAGCAAAGCCGGAGCAGATTTCTGATACATTTCCGTATCTTGCACCCGTACAATATCCAAATCGGGTAATTTATGGAGCAATCCACGCAGGAAACGATTATCAAAGTTTTCATCTGCCGCAAACTTCATTGTATTTGTCTTTCGGATACATTTTTAAATCTCCCCGCAATGTAAATTGATTAGGTAATTCATGGAACTACAAATGGGGAAGAACGTGATTGAAATTCCGTTTGCCACAAGCTGCGTTACTTATCCAATGTTTTTCTTTGCCGTAATAGCGTAATCCGTTCAGCCAAATCTGATTTTCCCTGCTGCTCTTCGATCTCCTGTCGGAGTTTATCGGCTTCCAGTGCGCGTTTTTGCAGGTAGTTGTCAAGACTGATTTGGTTTTGCAGATAATAGGCGATTACAGCATAGACTTGTGCCAATGTGATTGATGGGAAGCTATCGGCAATGACATCAGCGGAATCACCGCGTTTCAATGCACTGATAACTACATCCAGGGTTATACGTGTTGACCCTACGCGCAACGTTCCGGTTTCATCTTCCCGTAGCGGAATTTCGATTGCTGGTAAATTCATAAACACCCCACCACTATAATTTAATTATCTCATAATTTTTAACGCTACGCCTATATTCAGTACAGTATAATAAGGAGAATTTGCAAGCAAAAGAGGTATTCTCTTGCTCCTCGGCGGTATAAACAAACCAATTGGTTACTATCTGGCAATGCTTATTGTCCTGCTCATTGCCGTTGTCGTCCATGAATATGCACATGCGCGTGTTGCTTTTGCGATGGGTGACACTACAGCCCGTGATATGGGCAAGATGACGCTCGATCCCCGTGCCAATGTCAACTGGTATGGGTTTTTGATGATTCTACTCATTGGGTTTGGCCCGTTGGGGCAAGTTCCGGTAAACGAGACCCGGATGTATAACCGTCGCTGGGGGATGCTGGCTGCTGTGGCAGCGGGACCGATTTCCAACCTGATTCTGGCAATTCTGTTTGCACTGCCGATTTTCCTCGGTTTAGTACAACCAGACAGTGGCTCTCTTCTATACGACGTAAGTCTTTTCGAGAGATCGCGCAATCTATTCCCGCCATTAGCAGTCTTCTTGTACTACGCCGTTTATATGAACACGCTGCTATTCATCTTCAACCTGCTCCCGGTCTTCCCTCTCGATGGCTGGACAATCGTTGCCAAATTGTTGCCACCAGATTTAGCGTATACGTGGCAGCGCTTCCGCAATGAAAGCACCTATATCCTCTATGCCATCATCCTGCTCGGCTTTGTGGGTATTGATATTTTCAGCAGGATCATCAGTCAGCCTTTGCTTGCAATCATGCGCGTATTGTTGAGGTTTTAGTCGCGCGTGCATCGGTTGCGACAAGGCTTGCGCGCGATGCGGGTATGGGTACATAAACCGGATACGTCGCGCGCAGCAACATACCTCTCCCCCTCCCTGATGGCTGTGTTCAATAAACTCCGACCCGGAGAAGCGCAGCACAGCCTATACGTTCTGGATACGCTTCTGAAAAGGGGCGAAAGCCATCCTTCGCTTATGATCGCCGCGCTCCTGCACGATGTTGGTAAAACGCGCTATCCTTATACGCTACCAGAGCGGACGATTGTTGTCCTGACGCGGAAGTTTTTCCCGAAACTGGCGAAACGCTGGGGGGCGGGCAACCCGGATAGCTGGAGGCGTCCGTTCGTGATCAGTCAGCAGCATCCGGCATGGAGCGCAGAGATGGTTACGGACGCCGGAGCAGATCCACTCAGCATTGAACTAATCGCCGCCCATCAGCGTAAACTGGATCATGCGCCGCAGAATGAAACGGAACGCTTGCTGGCGGCGCTGCAAGCAGCAGACGACGAGAATTAAAATGGCAGCAATTACAGTAGCGGTTATCGGCTTGAATCGGGTAGGTGCGTCGGTTGGGCTGGCGATTAAACGCTATATGAAAAACCCCGGCGCAGAGCATCAGATCACCATTGTTGGCGCAGATGAATCGGCGGAAGTGCGCAACATCGCCAAAAAGAAAGAAATGATCGACGTTGATGCCCGCAATGTCGGCGCAGCGGTGGAAGTCGCAGATTTGGTTTTTCTGGCGATTCCTTACGGTAAATATGATGAGTATTACGAAGCCATCGGGCAGGATGTAAAACATGGCGCGGTAATCATCGACTTTTCCCCTCTCAAGCAGAGAGGCGTCGAGCGTGCCTATAAATATCTCCCGCGTGAAGATGGCGATCTGGCGGCGTTTGCTGTTGGCTCTACCGCGATTCTCAACCCAACCTATATGTATGAAACGGCAACAGGCATCGAGGCCGCACGCGCCGATCTCTTCGAGAAAGGGACGATGATCCTCTCGCCAGATGCCAAAATTCGCGGCGAGGCAATCCAGTTGGTGGCAGATTTTTCGGCGCTGCTCGGCATGACAGCGCATTTCACTGATCCCGCCGAACACGATGGCCTGATCGCCGCAATGGAAGCGTTGCCCCTGTTGAGTAATCTGGCGCTGTTTCGCTGTGTAAACAGGAGCGCCGCATGGGATGATCTCAAGCGCATGGGAACACCTGTGTTCGGCCTGGCATCGTCTGGCCTCGCTCACTACACTGCCGAGGATGCTGCGACAACTCTGCGCGGCAATCGGGATCACACCCTGCGTTATCTGAACAACCTGATCGATACACTCACAGAGTTACGCGAACTCGTCAAATCCGATGATATTGACCTGCTTGCAGAAGCATTTTCCGAGAGTCGGGACGAACACGAAGCCTGGCTTGCCGAACGCGGGAAAGCGGTCTGGAATGCGCCCGTTGATGATGATCAGGACGAGAGGGTTACGATGGGTAGTATGCTACGGAAGCGGCTATTCGGGAATCTGGGAAATCTTGTCGGCAAGAAGGAAGATCGCAACAAATAGCGGGTGGCGTTATTCCGACCCGCAGTGAAATTCAAAGCCGAACTCACTGCGGGTTATCCGAATAGGTCATCAGCAGACGTGCCGTACTCTTTGTTTTATCGAAGTCCAGCGTGATTTTTGGTAGGACACCCCGATAGGCAGGGTTCAACTTCCACACATAATCCTTCGTTTTGCGCTTCCCTGTCGTATCCAGATAGATGGTTGCGCCATATTCGCCATAGGTCTTGTCGCCTGTCCACGTC
Organism: uncultured Anaerolineaceae bacterium; assembly: GCA_964432445.1. Classification (GTDB taxonomy): domain Bacteria; phylum Chloroflexota; class Anaerolineae; order Aggregatilineales; family UBA2796; genus JBBRMW01. The sequence continues at coordinate 16,899 of CAYSOC010000123.1, read as the reverse complement.
CAGACAACTACCGTTTGGAAAACGGGCTGTTCTGTGCCGCTGCTATCCTTGAACGTTGCAGTTTGCACCAGTTGATTGAGCAGCGAGGATGCGCCACAAGCGCCATAGGCATAGCCTTTTTCGGTCATTACGTAGCCGAATTTGGGATCAAACGTCCCGCCGAGAACCAGCTTGAGGAACGAATATGATTTTCCCGGTTGCCATTGGACTTTATCGAAGAAGGTCTGCAACTGGTCGAAGGCAGCCTCGGCGTTTACGAGGCGATTGCGGTAATTATCCGCCTCGACATAGCTCATTTCAATACGTTGAATGCGCGTGCCTTGTGCGGCGTGTGCTGTACGCGCTGCTGTTGCCATCAACAAAAGGGCGATGATCAATGTGCCAAGGGTTCGCATAACGCCTCAATCTATCGCTATGGCTTGAATTATAGCAAATATCTCAGGGATGTTTTTCCGGTAAGACTGGTTTAACTCAGGTGAGGCAATTCCGATTTATTGAGTAGCTGGAAGGTATCACTATCAATGCCCCGTATTGCAAGGACTTCTCTGGCGGGTGTTCTATCTCCGGTGGAATTGATGCGCCTCGGTGACATCAGATAAATGATGTTGAAGCCCAACCGGGTATAGAGTTCGACAATACGCTCCGTCGCCTGATTGGATAACACGACTGAGCCGGAATGCTGCACCAGCCATTCCGCAAGGCGCACCTGATCTTCCCAGCCGAAACCCTCTTTGGAATAGCTCACAAACTCCACATCATACGGCGGATCGGCATAGATAAAATCTTCTGGTTCAAGTTGTACATCCTGAAAGTTCCCCAGACGGAATTCCCACCCGGATAGTAATTCGCTGTAATTTGTAAAATCGGTGACGTAATTAATTGTTTTATGCTTCCCAAACGGCACGTTGAATTCGCCGCTCTGGTTGAACCGACAAAGCCCGTTATATCCAGTGCGGTTGAGGTAGTAGAAGAGTTGCGCGCTTTCGGCGCTATCGCTTCGCCCTTCGCGGATCAAAGCGTTGAATCGGGCGCGGTGCAGATAATACAACGCTGCGTCGTTTCGTAGCTCAATATCGAGTTTCAAGCCATGCTGAAGCTGGCGATAGAAATTGATCAGGTGCGGGTTAATATCGTTCAAAATCGCCCGCGACGGCATTAATCCAAGCGCCACCGCCAACCCACCGCAGAACGGCTCTATCAATCTGGAAGACTGGAACGGAGTCCAGAGTTTCAGCAGGGATGGAATCAACCACCGTTTGCCGCCTGCCCATTTCAACGGGGGGAGGAGCGAGGCGGAAAAATTCCTGGATTTCATTCCGAACCCATGAGTGGGATTTGACTGATGAGATGTTCAAGGTAGGCACGGAAACCGGGATAGCGAACTTCGCCAGGAACCCAATGGGCAAAGAACCAACACGCCCAATTATTCGCGGGCAGAGGAATCAGCAACAAAATTTCGCTACTTTCGATTTCTGAGCCTATTTTGATACTGTGTTCCAGATGTTGGGGAATGTCAGCGGGATACTCAAGGAGCGCTTTCATGAATTCTGGTGGATAAACATTCCTCAAAAAATCTACCTGTTCAATTGAGACTAGCTCCGGCGCAGTCCAATAGGCATAGGGAAAGCCGTTGCTCTCCAGCAAAAACGCCCGGTAATCATCTGGTAGACGCATCCCCAGACGCGCTTCGGCTTCCTGAATTGACGCTTCGGTTGCAGGAGGATTGCCAACCCAATGCGTTGTACGTTGTTCCGAATTGAAACGTTCAGGTTCCTCACGGAGCATCATTGCACTTAATTTTTCAAGGAGTTCACGCATACTCAGCGCAGCATACGCTAGTGTTTGCCCTTTGGCAAGGCGAGTCTCCAACACAGTTTCCAGTCCTTGCAGATAAGTACGCGCGACTTCTACTGTCGGCACGCCAAGCGATTCGGCAAGGATTCCTTTTGCCAGAAGCGGCGCAACATGCACACCAGCAAGTATATGGTGCGCGTGCATAAACATCCATTGCGCGTTAGGGAAGGTTGCCCATTGTTGCAATAATGCGGTTGCTCTTTCTATCTCCCCGTGTTTGGCAGCAATTTCAGCGGCAAGCGCAAACGCCTTCGCAAGATCATAGGGAAAGCCGCGCTGATCCGCATTGCGAATGAATTCTTCCAGTTCCCCAAGGGCTTCCAGTTCTTCCTGCGCGGTAGGGAATTTGACCGGGCGCATGTGTAGGGCAGCTTTTTGGATGATGCGATCAAAAGACCCCAAATTCTGCGTGGGCAAATTGAGTTCGGGGAAACTATCCATTCGATAGTGAGCGAGGCGTTCCCGCTGTTCCAGTTCGATGTCTTCCAGATCAGTTAATTCCCAATCATCAGATGGATCGGAAGCAAAATGTAACATGCAATCCAGCGCGTTTTGAGGCGCAACGGCGTCATTCCATAATGTGCTGTTCCACAATTGCAACAACAGTTTTTTGCCTTCAGTGAGATAGCCGCACGCCATGAAGAACAATACCGCCTCGCAAACTGCCAGTGCCGCCTCACTATCGTTCCCGGCAATAATCTGATGTTGTGCGTGTTCGCCTATCGCGTATTCAACATGGGAGATGGACGACATACTGCCCTCAATTTCGATAGAACAATTATGCTATAGATTTTGATGACGGGCAACCTGTGATGCGGCGCGAGGAGGTGCGCCGCTGCCTATATACCCATTCATTCCTGGTTGCTTCATTTCCAGATGGCTTCTGACAGAGTAATGGTGAGGCAATACCGATCCTTCATGCAGATCAGGCGCAGCTTATCGGGTTCAACATTTGATCTGGATCAAAGACGTAAATTTGATTCGCGGTTAATCTGAAACCGTTCATCTATACATCTATCGGGAGTTTACAAGTTGGCTACCGAAGAAGAGGTACTTGACGCACTTCGACAGGTCAACGACCCGGAGTTGGGCGTCAATATTGTCGATTTGGGGTTGATCTATACCATTGACATCACGGAGCGTCGGCTTCAGGTAAGCATGACCATGACCTCACCGGGCTGCCCTCTAACCGGGGTGCTGGAAAGCGAAGCCAATGATGCCCTGCACGGCGCATTTCCCGATCTGGTATCTATTACCCTGGACATTGTTTGGGGGCCGCTATGGTCACCGATGATGATGTCTCCTGCCGCCAAACGGCAACTCGGTTGGTCTGACCAACGATGATTTTCACAATCAATAAGCAAATTCGGAGCAGATAAAAATGAGCGATTTTACAGAGCAGGTGCTGGATGTACGAAATGTTATCCCGCGCAACCGCCATCCGATGATTTTTGAAACTTTCGACAACCTGCAAACAGGAGCGGCTTTCGTCCTCGTCAATGACCACGATCCGCAACCGCTATATTTCCAGTTTTTACACATCCGTGAACATCAGTTTGCATGGGACTATCTGGAAGAAGGTCCTGATGTGTGGCGTGTTCGCATCACCAAAATTGCACTGGAGGCATGATGACGGCTAAATCTGGCGAATATACTTTCATTTCAGACATGCGGCAACTGATTCCAGAGCCACAGCCGCAGAGTATCATCAGTCGCACCATTTACGCGGATGATCAAACCAAAGTGGTTTTGTTTTGTTTCGACGCCGGGCAATCACTCTCGGAACATACAGCCTCCAGACCTGCCATCATTCACATTCTGCAAGGAGAGGCAACGGTCACACTTGGTGGCGATACCAAAGATGCCGGTGCTGGCTGCTGGATACATATGACTCCGAATCTGGTGCATAGTGTTCTCGCCAGAACGCCGCTCCTGATGTTATTGACGCTTCTGGATATAAAATCGTGATCAGCACGGTGGGCAAATCTCGAATCCGGGAGGATCAAAATTCACCCAGGAGTTCATGCGCTTTGGTTGTGTAGCCCCGGACAATTCGGCGTAATTCATCGTTTTCAGTTTACGACTTTAAGCCAGCCGCCATCTACATAATAGGATGAACCGACACAATAACTGGCACGCGGGGAACACATAAACACAAAAAAATTTGCCAGTTCTTCGGGTGTGGCAAAACGTCCTATGGGAGTATTGTCTTTGGCGATCTTATCAAGGTAAGCGTCAGGTGTGGTATCTGTCCCTGCCGTCAGCAGCCCAGCCGTTTTACGCCAGTCCGGGGTCAGGATTAAACCGGGGTTGATTGTATTGACGCGAATATTATGCGGGATGAGTTCCTCTGCCAGACATTTCGAGAACATGACCAGCGCCGCTTTGGTGACGTTATAAATTGGCTCATAACCCAGCGGCTGTGTCGCACAAATCGACGCATTATTCAAAATAACGCCGCCACCACGTTCGATCATCGACGGCGCAAGACCGCGCGACAGCCTGACCGCTGCCATTACGTGCAAATCAAAATAGTATTGCCATTTCTCATCAGGAGCATCCATGATTTTTTCTTCGCTGCCTGTGCCAGCGTTGTTGATCAGGATGTCAGCGCCGCCAAAATGTTCCTTAACCGCGTCTATCAAGCCTGCAATATCATCTGGCTTGCTCACATCGGCCTTGATCCCGATGGCCTTCACGTCCCGTTTCCCGGCGATTGCGGCAGCCCGTTCCTGTACCCGCGCCTCGTCACGCGCGCATAAGACCAGATTAACCCCTTCCTGTGCCAACGCATCTGCCACAGCCAATCCAATCCCGACGCTGCCGCCCGTGATCACGGCAACTTTCCCCTTTAGTTCCAAATCCACAAAACACGCTCCTTATGTTCCACAAAAATGATTTTCTGACGCGATTTATAGTATAGCGTGACGAAATATCAACCAGGTTGTGTCGACAAAAGAGGTAGATTTTTCTTGAACAAGGTACGACTAAAAGACAGGAAATGGGCTATCCCCGTTTACGTGGACAGCCCTTGATTACGCAGACTCGCTCCTAATCGTTGATTATCACTTTCAGAGAGTTTCCAGGTTCTGTTGCTACCGCATCATTTGGGCTAGCCCAGACTGATGACCGTTTTCCCCTGTACATGCCCCTGTTCCAGATACCGAATCGCCTCAGCGGTTTGGCTAAGTGGGTAACACTTATCGATCACAGAGCGTATCTTGCCTTCTTCAAGTAGCGTCTTGAGAACTGCCAATTTTTCAACGTCGGGCGCTGACGATACAAAATCATAGCTTTTGCCGCCTGCTCGTGAAAACAGTTTCCCAAAGATCATCATCTGGAAGATGCTGGGCATCTCGCCGCCAACCACCAGATAGATTCCGCCTGGGTTCAGGGAGCCGCGATAGGCCCAAAATGGACGGCGTGCCGCTATGTCGAAAATCAGATCATAGCGCTGTCCATTCTTCCTGAAATCCATTTTCGTATGATCGAGTACATAATCCGCGCCAATCGCGCGCACCATGTCCATTTTCCGGGTGCTGCAAACAGCCGTCACTTCTGCGCCGAACGCTTTGGCGATCTGGACGGCATAGATACCGACGCCGCCCGAAGCGCCATTGATCAGCACCTTTTGTCCAGCCTGAAGATGCCCTTTGTCGCGCAACCCCAGCAAAGCAGTCACACCTGCCAACGGCACAGCCGCTGCCTCCTCGAAGGAGAGGTTGGCAGGTTTCAACAGCAAGCGGTTCTCAGGCGCACAGGCGTACTCGGCAAAAGCCCCCCATATCCCGGCGAGATCACCAAAAACCTCATCGCCGACACGAAGCGCTTTGACATCTTTGCCAACAGCTTCCACTACCCCCGCGACATCTGCGCCGGGTTGTGTTTTGGTCGGCTTGCGAAAACCACCGAACATCGGGCGAATGAGCAAGGGTTTGCCCCGGATGAGATGCCAGTCAGCAGCATTGACGGATGCCGCGCGTACCTTGATCAGGACTTCATTATCCTGGGGGGTTGGTCTGGCGATTTCCTTGAGTTGCAGGACGGCATCTGGTGCGCCGTATCTGGTGTAAACAATTGCTTTCACGATATTTTTCCTCTGGATTTGGTTAGCGATGTGCCAATGTGATGATGATATTCCCGGTCTTATTGCCTGTTTCGAGATAGCGATGGGCTTCGGGAATTTGCGCCAGCGAATAACGCTTGTCGATAATCGTTTTGAGTTTGCCTGCCTCAATCAGGTCTTTGAGGAAGATCAGGTCTTCGGGGCGCTCGCGGGTCGCTGTAAAAATGACTTTCCTGCTGGTATTCCTAGAGATGCGCCACCCCCGGAAAAACTGTACCAATTTGGGATTCACGACCAGATAGCGACCATTGGGATTGAGCGCGTTCAGTCCACGCGAAAATGACCCCTTGCCCGGCACATCGAAAATCACATCGTAGGTTTCACCGTTTTTGGTGTAGTCTTCCTGGGTGTAATCAATGCAGTGATCCGCACCAATTGAGCGCAGCATGTCGAATTTCCGCGCGCTGTCGACTACAGTCACTTCCGCGCCGTAATATCTGGCAAGCTGGACGCCAAATGAGCCGATGCTCCCGCCTGCACCGATAATCAAGACCTTTTCGCCGGGTTGAATTTGAGCCGTTCGGAGAAAGTGCAGAGCAGTCAATCCTCCGACAGGGACAGCAGCAGCTTCTTCAAAAGTCATGCCGACGGGTTTGATGGCAAGTACACCTGCGCTTGCATCCTGCTGTAGACAGAGGTATTCCGCATAGCCGCCGAATCCAAATCCTGTTGTTCCAAAGACCTGATCGCCAATATGGTACTGCTGCACGTCCTTGCCGATGGCTTCGACTTCTCCGGCAATCTCCTGCCCCAGAATTTGCTGTCGGGTGGGCTTGAAGAGTCCAACCCACAAGCGAATCGGCAGTGCCAGCCAGAACGGGAATTGCATTCTGCGGAGTTCACAATCCCCGGCAGTCACAGTAGTGGCGCAGACCCGGATCAGGATTTCGGTATCTTTCGGCGTTGGTTTGGCTATCTCGCGGAGTTGCAGCACATCCGGTGAGCCGTATTTTGTCCAGACGATGGCATTCATGCCTGCCCTACCCTTATTTTCCTGATTCTTTGATGCGATTGACGGAAAGCAGCGGCATCCCTAAATCGCGTACCTTTTTGAGTAATCCATGCAGCGCCGACTGATCGACCACCCGCCCCGTGAGCAGAGTATCGCCGTCGTCTTCAAGCGTGATTGTTAGCCCATCAAACCAGTCTGTCCAGTGACGCCCTAAATGTCCCTTGAGCCTGATCTGATAGATCATTGGTTGATTTGGATCGGTTTCAGATGTGAATTTGTTCGTCATGATCTGGATCAGGGACAACGTTTTGATGTACAGACAGGATATAAGCAATAAGGTATTGCCGTGTAGCTACTAAAGTATTGTTTTTGGGGAAATGTAGTTCCAGGTGGGCGATCCATACAAGCGCATCATCGATCCCCACTCCTGCAAAGTCACATTCGCGGTGCGGGTAAATCCGCTGATACGCTCCATTTGTCAGATTAATTTCGTGGATAATTCATCCCAGCAACCCCAATTCACGGGCGCGGGCGACGGCTTCGGTACGACGTTGAACCTGTAATTTATCGAAGATAATCTGGTTATGTCCTTTGACGGTGCTTAGGGCGAGGAAAAGCCGTTCGCTGATTTCCCGATTCGAGAGTCCCGCCGCAATCAGGCGCAAAACCTCTAGTTCACGTTCGCTCAACGGTTCATCAAGCGGTTGAATGCGCGAAGTATCTACATTCGGTTGCGGCTTCATTTCAAAAGCTGCCAGCAATTTACCAATATAATCTGGCCGGACGCCACGCGCGGCGGCTTCGGAGAGCAGTTGCGCTATCGGAGCGCCTTCATCCACAAAGGTACGGATGAAGCCACCGGGTTCCGCCAGGTTCAGTGCATCGTTTAGCGCTTGCAGAGCGTTTGGCTTATTGCCCTGCGCGAAGAATGCGATAGCCTGTAATACCATTATCCTGAGTTGTTCATCGGCCCAGCCTTTGGCGTCCATCTCCTGGCGGATCGGCGCTAGTAACGCCAAAGCCGCCGCCGGATTCCCCTGTGCCAGATAAACCCGCGCCTGACTCAGAGGGAGATTCTCCGCGAGTTGCGCGGCGGTAATGACATTGCCCTGCTGGATCAGGGTCAAGACCTGTAGAGCGAGAATCTCCGGCATTCGCTGCATGAAATTGTGCTGACGCGCAAGCCGGGCAACTTCAGCTAAAATCATCTCCGCACCTGTCGGGTCGCCCTGCGTGAGTTTCAGGCGCGCGAGAAAAACCTTGCCGACGATACTTCGATCCATGCGCTGGAGCCGAAGCGCCTGCTTCATGCTCTCCTGGCCGTGCCGTTGTGCCGTTTCCAGATCGTTCCATTCATAGTAAATCCGTGCGAGACCAAGCTGAGGTTCGCTGGTTGCAGGCAAGGGCTGATCGCCAGCCAATTGAAGACAATGTTGAAAGGTTTGCGCAGCCAGATACAGTTGATTATTTGAATGCTGAATGACGCCCAGATTTATTGAGGCTGCCATAGCAATGCTCAAATTCCCGGACGCCTCCGCTGTTGTAACGGCCTCTGCAAAGGCATTCTCTGCCGCAACGCGATCCCCTTGAAGTTGATAGGCATATCCCAGCTTCCAGACTGTCGCCGTCCGAACAGGAATGTTATCCGGGTGAAGGTATTCGAGCGCGCGGTGAGACTGGGAAACGATGGTTTCCATATCATGTTGACTGAACGCCAGGACTGCCCGGATAGCCGCAATATGCCCAATCAGGTTTCGGATTCGGGCGTCCTGTTCGATGCCTTGCAACGCCGCCTCAGCCGCCTGCAATTTCTCTTCACTGTTGACGATCTGGCCTGCCATCGACAACACCGAGGCATAAGTCACCCAAAGTGAAGGGTGTGCATCCAGAGTTGAAGCGGGCAGTGATTTCAGCCAGTTCAGGACGGGATAGACCGCGCCCCGAAATTGCAGCGGCATCCCGTTCCCGGCAATCAGGCGCTCGGTCAGTTCAATATCATTGGTGGCGGTGGCGTGATAAAACGCTTCCAGTGCCAGCCCGTTTGCCTCGTACCACGCACTGGCGCGACGGTGCAATTCGACAATCACACCCGCAGAATCTCCCTGCTGGCGCAGCCGTTGGCGCAATAAATCACCAAACAGGTGATGATAGCGATACCAGCGCCGTTCGTTATCCAGCGGGACGATAAACAAATTCGCGCGCTCGATGGCCTCCAGCGTTTCCTGCCCCGACACTGTTGAATTGTTCAGGATAGCGTCGCACAGCGATCCGCACATCCGATCAAGGATAGCGGTGCGCAGTAAAAATGTCTGGATATGTTCGGGTTGCTGTTGCAGGACTTCCTCTGCCAGATAATCCAATACGAAATGGTGGCTTCCGGTAAAGGATTTGATGAACCCGGCAGTATCCTGATGATGCTGCATCGAAAGCGCCGCCAGTTGCAGCCCGGCGATCCATCCCTCGCTGCGGGTTTCCAGCGCGTCGATGTCCTCGGTAGAAAGCGCCAGCCCCATGACCTGATTCAAAAATTCGGCGGCCTCGTCAGGCGTAAATCGCAGGTCGGCGACACGGAGTTCGGTCAGTTGGTTTTGTGCGCGCAGCCGCGATAGTGCAATCGGGGGGTCTTCGCGGGTGGCAATGACAAGGTGCATCTGTGGCGGAAGGCGCTTGAGCAGGAATGAGAGCGCCTCATTGATCGCCGGGGTATCAATTACATGATAATCGTCGAGGATGAGGGCAAAATCGTCGGTGGTGGCCGCGATCTCGTTGAGCAGTGTCGTTAGAATCAGTTCAAATGGCGGCGCTTCGGGTGAGCGGATCAATCCCAGGGTCTCGTTGCCCAACTCTGCGGCCACTGTTTGCAACGCAGCAATGAGATACGTCAGAAAGCGGATTGGATCGTTATCCCGTTCGTCCAGCGATAGCCACGCCGTCGGACGCCCACTGCCCGCAATCCATTCGCTGATCAGCGTCGTTTTACCAAATCCGGCGGGCGCAGAGATCAAGATCAACGGGTGTCGCAACCCCTCGTTTAGCCGTTCCATAAGGCGTGGACGGGCAACCACCTTGAATCGGGCTGGAGGACGATAAAGTTTGGTGGCTAAAACCGGTGTAGACATAGTGCCATTATAAGGTGAAAAATCAGAAAACCATCAAACCAGCTATCTTTCAGTTACAGGCCGTTTTCTGCGTGAGGATTCTGCCAAACCATAATCGAGATCACTGAAAACCTTACTTCATGTTAGTGAGATGCGTCGGACAAAATTATGGTGAGGTTCTTCAATTTCCAAATGTGCATACCCATAAGGTTTGACATTTGTCGTAAAACAGCGGACATGGGTTCCATAGCTTTCCTGATGGCAGCAGGCGTCGATAGAGTACCACGTGCTTCCGCTTGTAATGTCATAGATCACCATATAGGAACGACAATCTCCTGTCAGTCGTCCCCCGATTGCGTGCCAGACTGTGCCAAGTCGTTCATTTTTGACATAGAATGCAATATTTGTATCCGTGAGTCCACAGAGTTCCATGTGCATGTTGTTGTCTTTGGAATACAAACGATTGATTTCAAAATAGGGCGCAGGCCGAGTCACAGATACAGGAATTCCGCATAGGTTGTCCAGCAATATACCGATATGTGAGGGTAGCGGCGACTGATGCCTGATCCGGGACTGTTCAAGATACCACTGCAAGCGTCTGCGATCCGGTGTGCCTTTGGAGGAATTCAAATCAATGCCCAACGCTCTAAAGAAGCGATTCCCCCACGCCCAATCGAGTTCCAGATGCCAGAGGGCAAGCCAGGCGATGGAGCCAGCCTCCTGTTCATCAATCGTATTCTGAGAGGCTAATCGGCTCTGCTGGGTCAGAATTGAGACAATGCCTGCCGTTTTTTCTTGCAAACCCAAATATTCAGCCAATAATTTTCGGGCTTTGATAATAGAAAACGGCGGAGTTTGTGGTTTGGATAGCGGTGGTTGTTCCAGTGATGGCGGAAAATCGCGGGAAGACATTTCCCGCTCCCATAATTTCCGACAAACTTCCATTACGCATTCGTATATCGCAGCCCGATCTACAATGTCCAAACGCGCCATTTTACTTTACCTGTTCCTCATCTCCGTACAGTGTTGCTGTACACATTTGTTTTCGATTATAGCTTATTCTATAAGCGTAATTAAGGCTTTGGTATGGATAACAATCGCATTCTGATAGCGAGAGTTACCCAACTGCGTCTCCATCTTCTATCAAACCATAAAGGTGGTGTTCGGAAGCGTATTTTCGTCTATTTCCGGGCATTGGCTGTTGCACCCAACACAGCCAGCCTCATAAAACTGTTTTAGTTAAGTTTAAATTGTTATACCGATGCGCTCGATTTGATCGAAAATAAGGCAATCGGGAAGGGGTTCACTATGCACCGCTATCGTTTATATCCTGTTCTTGCTCTCATCATAGGGATATTCTGCCTGGGATATTCCGCGCCCGCCACCGCACAAAGTTCGTCCCCACATGCCGGATTGCAGCAATTTAGCCCTGTTTCCAAAACCGAAGGATGGTTGCTGCTCAATGACCATTTGTATTGGACGACAGATGGCGGGAATCAGTGGTCGGCAATTTCCCCGTCAATCAACAATTCAACAATTCAAACAGTCTTTTTTCGAGACACCCTACATGGATGGGCAATCCTGTCTGCTGGCAATGGGTTGATGCTGGCAACCACGAGCGATACCGGACACTCGTGGCAAAGCCAGCCCCTGAACCTGTTTAGCGCAAACGATCCGCGTGCCGTCGCCAGCGCATATTATTTGCAATTCACCGATCTCAAAACAGGCTGGCTGGTTGTCAAACAGGGGACAAGCAGTAATTTCAGGATCGGAACTCTGTTTGGGACGACGGACGGTGGTCAGACATGGATGCAGCGCGACCTCCCCATCGGAGAACCAGTATTTTTCCTTGATGCCAAAACCGGATGGGTGGCGGGCGGTGCGGATGGCAAAGCTATTTACAAAACGCTGGATGGTGGCGTCTCATGGCAGATGCAAAACGTTGGAACAACGCCCGCGTCACGCTACTTCCAGTTGCCCACGTTTGTAAACGCACAAAAGGGCTTTCTTCCTGTGATTGCTTCCGAGGGAGGAGCGCTCAGGCTGGAAATCTATACAACCGAAAACGCTGGTCAGACATGGACACAAAGCAATCTTGTTGCCCTCAATGGAATGTTCAGCCCGGATATAAAAACACCGCTGGCATTCATCGCACCGCGTAATAGTGTCCTGATTGCCCTTCCTGGCACTTCGGTAGCAGAACTCAAATCTGATAATCCAAACGCGCTGAATCCCGGCATCAATGCGCCGACGAACGTCACCGCTATGAGTTTTACTTCTGAAGGTTTCGGTTTCGCCAAATCCGTTTCCAGCGGATGCGTGCAATCTGCCTGCACAACAACGACAACCCTGCTCCGCACCACCGACGGCGGGCAGACATGGACGCTGGTGAAATTGCCGGAATCTGTGGATTCCAATACGACAATCAGAATCGACGGGCTTGCTGTCGGCAGCGGACAGGGTTTCGATAAATGCGAAGTCCCAACTGCAAGCCAACTTCAGACGTGGTGGAACAGTAGCCCGTACACCAGTGTCAATCTATACATTGGTGGCTCAATGCGGAGTTGTGCCAATAGCGCCTTGAATAGTTCATTTGTGGCACAGTTGTCGCAGCAAGGCTGGAAATTTATTCCGACATGGGTCGGGCCGCAGGGTGGCGGCAACGGTTGCTGTAGTTCCATCATCAACGATGATCCCACTATAGCTTATAATCAGGGGGTTAGTGAGGCCAACGCTGCCGCTGATGTGATGGTTAATCTAGGGTTGAATTCCGCTGTCATCTACTACGATTTGGAAAACTACAACACGGGCAATAGCACCTATCGCACTGCTGCCAAATCCTTCATTTCCGGCTGGAGCGCCCAAGTCCGGGCCAGAGGACACAAGGCAGGTGTTTATGGGTCGTCTTGTGGTTCACAAATTGTCGATTTTGCGTTCATTGCGCATGTTCCTGATGCGGTCTGGCCTGCCCACTGGATTTACAGTAGCTATAATAGCAATGCCAGTGTCTATGGTGTTGCGTGTCTTGGGGATGGCTATTGGGTAGGGCATTCCCGTATCCGGCAATATGCGGGTGGACATCCTGAACAATGGGGTGGGGTTACGCTGAATATCGATAGCAACGCCGTCGATGGGCCAGTCGCAACAACGACGATGCCACTAGCACCCGCCAACGTGAATCTGGTCACCAATGGTGATTTTAACAACGGTACTAACGGTTGGTACTTTGATGGTAACGGCGCTCACGCCATCTACAACGATAGCAACTGGGGCTACTACGGTAACTTTCTGGCGTTTAAAACCAACGCTTCTACCCAGGATGTTTATCGCATCAATCAAAACCCGCCCTATAGCAGTGCTGCTGGTCAGGTTTATGAACTCAACCTGATGCTTGGCAATAGCAGTAATGTTACCAAGACATTCCGGCTACATATTCGCGGCTACCCGACACCGGATTGGGCGAATGCGGCAATATGCGAAGTATCTATTCCCTCTGGCACTAAATTGCGCCCGTATCAGATCATCGGAAAACTGCCCGCGTGGTCGAATTTTGGCTTGCAGTTTGAAATCTGGCCTGCGGACGGTATTCCTGACGGGTTGCTTGATCGGGTAGAACTGTTCTATCGTCCGGGACTGACTGTGCCAGGTGGTACAAATCAGACTTGCATCGACGCAACCAGTACGCCGATTTGGACGTTCGACACCAGCCCCAAAGGATGGTTCGTGGTCAGTGCCATGACAAACCCGACCCTGACCAGCAACGTTCTGTACTATACGATCACGGGGAATGATCCATATTTGTATGGTCCACATATGCTCGGTGTTTCGGCTGCCAGCAATGGGTGGTTGTACATTGAAATGTCGTCCAATGTGGATTCGTCTGGACAGATTTTCTTCCGACGCACTTCCGATATGAACTTTGCAGAGAGTCGCAGCGTGCAGTTCAGCATCATCCCGGATGGGCAGATGCACGGCTACTGGATCAACATGACATCCTCTGCAAACTGGAATGGCACGATTGAAGAATTTCGCCTCGATCCCGCCGGGTCACAAGGTGGTGGCAATACCATCGGGCTGAAACAAATCAGGCTGTCTTCTTCTCCCGCAACGAGTACACCAACCAGCACGGCGACAGCCACCAGAACACCAACGGCTACCGCAACAAATACAGGCTCGTTCACGCCAACCAATACGCCTGTCTCGCCGCGCCCGGATACTATCGGGACATATAAAGATAATGTCTTCTATTTGCGGGCGACCAACAATACAGGAGCCGCTGATTTCACCGTAGATATGTCAACACTGCTTGGCGTGACCAGCGGCGATCTGCCTGTTGCCGGGGATTGGAATGGCGACGGCATTGATACGGTTGGTGTCTATCGTTCCAGCACCGGGTTCTTCTTCCTGAGCGATTCCAATGTTGTTCCATCTGTTGCCTATACAGTACTGCTCGGTAACCCGGCTGATACACCCTTCGCCGGGAAATGGCGTGCAGATATGGCTGGAGATGGCATCGGTGTCTTCCGTCCTTCCAATGGCATCCTGTATCAGAAGCGCCAGCTAACCAGCGGTTTCAGCGATTATTTTGCGGTGTTCGGCAACCCCGGCGATATTGGATTCGCTGGTGATTGGGATGCTAATGGTCTGGATAGTATCGGCGTTTATCGCCCATCCAACACGACGTGGTACATGACCAATAACAGCGAGCCTTCGGGCATCACTTTTGGCGATATTAGTTTCGTCTGGGATATTGGTGGCAATGTTCCAGTGGTTGGCGATTGGAACGGGGATACTATTTCAACTGTTGGCTATCGTGCTGGAACAATCTTTGTATTGCACAGCACCCTCGCCCCTGCTGGCTCCGACATTGTGTTTGCTTTCGAATCATCCGGTCAATTACCGATTGCAGGCAAATGGGTGAGCAGCGCCTCTCCTAATCCAAATGTTGTTATCCGCAATTCAGGGAACGGATTTACCGATAGTATCGGGAGCGAATCCGGGGATTGAGCCTGACTCATGGCTCGGTATAACAAATATACCGAGCCAAATGTATTCTTTGTTGGCGGCCATACCGATTGTCATTGGAATTTTCAGGATAGTCTGTTGATCAATACCCAGGCTATCCTGCCGCACATCTCCACTCTGATACGCCCTGATCCCCTGATATGTTTGTGCATCTGCGACAATTCCCCCTCGCACTTTACAAAAAAACCGGAATAAACGGTGAGGGCGTTTATCAGAGTAGCAACAGGGTAATCAAAATGACATCCTATTTTTGGGGGAGTTTCTTCCCAGGACCGTATTCCCATCGTCGTGTGCGGGATGTTTTACGCGAGATGGCTCCCAAACCTGTCTCTCCGCACCGGTTCATGTATCGCTACTATATCGGACGGACTCAAATAGAGCATATTTTGAGCATCAATGGGGTGTACAGTACCGTGACACAATGGATGCAGACCACGCGAACCGGGCTGATACTCACCTACACCGAAGCGATGGCAAACGCGCTCAGGTCATTCATTGATGTACGCGATCTGGTTCGCGCCGATAAAGTCACCATTGTACATATCGAGAAGTTTTTGCTCACGATTCTGGGGTTGTACTATCAACCACCGCGTTTCATCGAAGCCAAACGCGCCGACCATCTTCTGGCGCAGGCAATTCATAGCGTCTGGGCAAAAAGAAGTTCTTCGCTACCGAGTCTAGCTTTTTTCCGGCACGAAATCCAGATAATGAAGGCAAACGCGCTCAACCCCGCCCAATATCTGCAAACGCCACACAGCCAGATTCCAAAGCGAATGCGCATGACCATCTGCAAGGTATATGAGCAATATTGCGCTTTGCTGGAATCCGATGATATTTTCGAGAAGCTGGATTTACCTTTGCTGACCTTGCAACACCTGGCGCGACACCCAATGCGTGCGGCGCTCTATGATCAAATCATCGTGTGCGAGGCACATTTCTTTACTGCGGCTCAACTTGGCGTCGTTGAGCAATTGTTACGATAGGTAACCGCATCCCTGATTCAAAACATCCGGCAGCAGTGGTAATTCATTCTGAAAAACTGTCGGATGGGAACCTGCTAAAAATCATCTCAACTATTTCTATAAATCCCCTATTTTTTTCATAGAAACCCTAAACAATGGCTCAACAAGCGGTTCCGCGCCCCAAAAACTCCACTACAATGCAAATTGAAATCAAAATGAGGAGTTTTCCGATGACCGATTCCAATATTCAACGCAATCAGGAATTGAACAACCTGCGCGAACAGGAACGCAGCATTGCAGCCGCCAATCAAAACGCCTCGATAGCGCGAATTGTGCATATCATCTATTTCCTGTTCGGCGTGCTGGAACTGTTGCTCCTGATTCGCTTTACCTTGCAGTTGATTGGGGCAAATGACGGCAATAGCTTCGCCAGTTTCATAAATGCGCTGTCCGCGCCGTTTGTGGTCTTGTTTGCCACGCTGGTGAAAAATCCGGTATTGAGTAACACCGCCGTCTTCGAGATGACGACGCTGATTGCCATGTTCGTCTATGCCATTTTGTCATGGCTGATCGGGCGGCTGGTCTGGCTGTTGTTGAGTCGCCCCCGCTAAAATACACCCCTTGCCAATCTATAAACAATACGCCCGATGATTGTTAACCATCGGACGTATCGCAAAACCTGGATTACGGAGTCAGTCGAAGATTAATCGCCGCTACCCACGTTATCCGGGTTTGTATTGCCATTACCAGGATTGACAACGCCAGCCATCGGCGGCTTGGCTGCTGCAATCCACTTGCCAGCGATTGGCTTGCTGTTGGCAGGGCCAAAGGCAAACACATTGTCTGGTCCAACAATGCTGTTGTTCGGGTGCAGCGAGAACA
>CAYSOC010000122.1:0-20383 GCA_964432445.1 uncultured Anaerolineaceae bacterium | reverse complement strand
AGCGATCTGGTTCAGGACGAGGCGACTATCAAGCGCTATCTGGGGGTGACGCTGTGAAACGAAATTCACTGATAGCAATTTTCGGCCTGACCATCGGGCTGATCGGCTTTAGCTGGTTCACAGCGCCGAATCCCGGCAATTTCGGGATCACGATGCTGAGTGGCCTATTTCAGGGGATGCTCTATTTTCTGGTGGCGTCTGGCCTGTCGATTGTGTTTGGCCTGATGGATGTATTGAATCTGGCGCAAGGCGCATACTTCATGGTCGGCGCGTATGTGGCCTATGATGTCCAGCATCCCGGTGGAGTGGTTGACCTGACCGCGACAATTCCTGATCCGAATCTGCGCTTCATCGTGGCGGTGCTTCTTGCAGTGATTGTCGGCGCGATCCTCGGCGCGATTCTGGAACGCGGCTTGCTGCGCCCTCTCTATTCGCGCCCGGTGTTCCAATTGGTGCTGACCTTTGGCGTTGGGCTGGTCATGACCGAAATCGTCAAGTTTATCTGGTCAACCACGCCGTATAGCTGGGTAGAAAATTTTGGGATCAAGCAAAGCACCTTCCAGTTATTCGATCAGGAGTTCAATGCCTATCGGTTGTTTGTGATTTTGATGGGCTTTCTGTTGATTGTCGGGTTAGCAATTCTTTTGCAACGCACCCGCATCGGGATCATCGTTCGGGCAGGCGTTGAAGATAGCCCGATGGTAGAGGCACTGGGGATCAATGTACGCGCGGTGTTCACACTGATCTTCACGCTTGGCTGTGCGGTGGCGGCATTCGGAGGCGCGATTGCTGCTCCATTCCTTGGTGCGTCCATTGGAATGGGGAACGCCTACTTGCTCGGCAGCGTGGCGGTAGTTGTCCTCGGTGGGCTAGGTAGTTTCAACGGAACAGCCGTTGGCAGCCTGCTGGTTGGGTTAGCGGTAGCGGTGATTTCGTTCTTCTCGACCAATCGCCTGAATCAACCTGTGTTTATCGATCTTACGCCTATGTTGTTACTTATTCTCGTGCTGCTGATCCGTCCAAGCGGCCTGTTCGGAGAGGCGCGCGGCTCATGAAGGCTTTTCGTTCCAACTGGTTTCTGCTGGCAGTCTTTGTTTTTCTGGTCGCGTTTCCGTTCCTGGTCGCAGCGATCACCAATTCCAACCCGCTTGGCGAACTGCGTGGAGAGCGCTATCTGATGCGTGGTGAATCGGTGCGCTGGCAGGCGGTGTTCATTGAGGTGTTCATCCTCGGTATTCTGGCGATGTCCTATAACCTGTTGTTCGGGTTTACGGGTGTCGTCAGTTTCGGTCATGCACTGTTTTTCGGGCTGGGCGGCTACACCGTCGGGATCATGCTCGAACTCACAGAATTGGATACCGTCCCGGCGCTGATCCTCGGTGTTCTGCTTGGGCTATTGATCAACGGCGTTCTGAGTCTGGTGATCGGGCTGGTGTCATTGCGGCTCAAGGGCGTATATTTTGCCATTTTCACACTAGGCGTCGCAGAATTGTTTTTCATCTTCTTTGGACGTTTGCCCGCGACCAAAGCCGAGGACGGTCTACCGATCACCGACTTGCCCGCGATCATTGATCCGGCGCGCAACCGCCTTGTGTTCTATTATCTGGCAATGGCGATTTTTGTGTTCACATTTGTGTTCATCCGGCGTATGGTCAACTCCCCGACTGGCGCAGTATTCAAGGCGATCCGTGAGAATGAAGACCGCGCGCAGGCAATTGGATTCAATACATTGACGTTCAAGCTGATAGCGATCACGGCGGCGGGGATGCTGGCTTCACTGGCGGGGATGCTCTATGTATTGCTCAACAAGAAATTTGGGCCGGAAATCCTGAGCGTGAACTATACCGTTAGCCCGCTCCTGATGGTGATCATCGGTGGAATCGGGACGTTTACTGGCCCGGTACTGGGTGCATCCGGGTTGCATCTGCTGGATGTGTTGTTCCGCACGCTCAAAATTCCGGTTGGCAGTACGGTTATCGAACTGGCGAAATTCTGGGATTTGCTGCTGGGGATCGTATTTATCGTCGTGGTCTTGATCTTCCCACAGGGAATCGTCGGAACACTCAATCGCTGGCGAACACGGAATAGAAAATAGCCTCGATGTGGTGAGGAATCCTCGCCACATCAAACTCCTTCGGTAAATTTAATTCTGTTCAGTATGCCTGCCTCTGCTAGTTCTGCGTTAGTTTTTTCAAACCTGCCGATTAATTCAATTATGATAAAATCTGCTGTGGGGCTGATAGGATACCCCTCGTTTATTTAATATTAACCTGCTCTCTGGCAATCATGACTCTTTGTGCAAAGTTTTCAAAATACACATCATTGCCGTAGGAGAACAAATTGCATTATGGAATCTGTTAGTTTTGATAATACAAGATCGAAATCACCGCGCTGGCTGGAAAACCTGCAAAGCATAGAAACACAACTCCTGGAGTTTGCTTCTGTTGAGGAATTGATCACAATCGTTTTGCATGGGCTTCAGGGGTCTATTGCTTGCGAGGGGATCAGCGTCACGTTCTTTGATCAGTTTTATACAAAAAAATGGACAGGCGGTTTTACCGCAGAAGGCGCATCAAAAACCCGTATTATTAAAGAGGAAATCTATACTGATTCGTCGCCTTATATGCGGGAAGGAATCGCGCTTACGGTCATAGACGATTTGCTGGCTGTCGAGCATCCCACCCCGGAACAGGAAGGGTGGAATCAAAAAGGAATCCGGGCTGTTTTACAGATTCGGCTTGGTCTGCAAACAAAGTTGATCGGGTTTATTCAGCTAGGCGCAAAGACTCCCGGCTTCTTCACTTCGGAGCATCAGGATTATGTGAGGGCGCTGTCTACGCAAATTCGCATGGCTATCCGTTACTTCTGGATGTATATGGAAGTTGTGGAACACGGCGCTGAACTGGAAAATAAAATTTTTGAGGTCATCCGCACCGAAGAAGAACGGCAAAAGAGCGAGATTTTCTATCAAAACATCGTTGAAGATCAGACAGAACTGATCTGCCGCTATGACGCCGATTTTAACCTCACTTTTGTAAATCGCGCTTACGCCGCGTTTTACGGAAACCAGCCGCAAGCGATGATCGGGACAAACATTCTGGATCGGATTCCGCCGGAAGACCGAGAGGTTGCTATCCGCGCAATTCGCACATTGGACAAAACTAATCCGGTTTCTGGTTCCGAGCATCAGACGACTATGCCAGATGGTACGCGCCGCTGGCATCAATGGCGAGATCGGGCGTTACTCGATCTGGATGGCAATATCATCGAGTATCAAGGAGTTGGGCGCGATATTACAGCAGAAAAACTCCTCCAGCAGGAACACGCGGAATATACCCGCCAGATCGAACAGATGCGGCAGTTTCTGACGGCTACCATTGATGCACTCCCCTCAAGCGCCGTTGTACTCGATCCAGACGGGATCATTATCAGCGCAAACGCAGCATGGAAAAATTATGCACTGCTCAATAACGGTGCTATATCAGATTATTTCGTCGGAGCCAGTTATCTGGATGTTTGCGATAAGGCAGTCGGCCCGATGTCCCAGGAAGCAAAGGAAGCAGGGTCAGGAATCCGGGCTGTCATTTCCGGGGCGCAGGATCACTTTTACCTGGAATATTCCTACAGTGTACAGAATGTCCTGTTCTGGTTCGGGATGAATGTTTCCCCGTTTGATGAACCCGCGCCACGCCGCGTCGTCATCACGCATCTTGATATAAATGAGCGCAAAGCCGCTGAACTCGCGCTCCGCAGAGCAAACGATACGCTGGAAGATCGTGTCACCGAACGCACACAGGAACTCCGGCGCATCAAAAGCCGCGCAGAAGCTATCCTGAATAACAGTTCCGAAGCGATAGTGTTTGTTAAACCTGATCTCAGCATTCAACAGACCAATCCGATCTTCAACGCCATGTTTGCCTGTCGCGCAGACACCTACTTCGGAAAGTCGTTGCTGGAACTGGTCGATGGTGAAATGTGGAGCCTCGTCGCAGAACTGATCCAGCAGGGATCAACTGTGGATCGAGCGCCGGTTGCCGAGGTACGGGCGCGGCGCAGCGATGGCTCGATTTTTGACGCAGAACTTAGCGTTAGCATCGTCAGCGCCGATTATCCACAGGATCAAGGTCTGGTCTGCACGATGCGCGATATTTCCGAACGCAAGCGCACGGAACAGGCGTTACAGGCGTATGCTGCCGAACTGGATGATCTCTATAACAACGCCCCCTGTGGTTATCACTCGCTGGATAGCAATGGCGTATTTGTGCGCATAAATAACACGGAACTCAACTGGCTTGGCTATAGCCGCGAAGAGGTCATTGGCAAATTACGTTTTGCAGACATCATCACACCGGAAAGCCAACAGATTTTTCGGGAAAGTTTTCCGACTTTTAAAAAGCGTGGATTTATTCGGGATTTGAATTTCGATATGAAGTGCCGGGATGGACGGATCGTCCCCATCCTGTTGAGCGCGGTTGCAATCTATGACGAACGCGGCGAGTACCAGATGAGTCGGTCTACCTTCTTTGATATGACCGAACTGAAACAATCACAGGACGCACTGCGCGAGAGCGAAGAAAAATTCCGCATGTTCATCGAAGCCGCGCCAATCGCAACGGTGATTTCCAATCAGGACGGCGATATTGTCATCGTCAATCGACAGAGCGAACTCCTGTTTGGTTACGGGCGCGATGAACTTCTGGAACAATCTATTGAAATGTTGCTCCCCGATCATATCCGTGAGAAGCACATCCACCATCGTTCTGCCTTCCTTTCCAATCCCCATGTGCGTCCAATGGGGGTGGGTATGGAATTGTTCGCACGCCACAAAACAGGCAGGGATTTTCCGGTAGAGGTGGAACTGAGCTATGTCCAGACACAGACCGGGGTTCTGATTATGGCGTTTGTGGCAGACATCACCGAGCGCAAGGAACGCGAACGCCAGTTGCGCTATCACGCCAGCTTGCAGGAAACCGTCACCGATGCCGTAATTTCCACCGATATGAACTTCCATATTCAAAGCTGGAACCCCGCAGCCGAGCGCATATATGGCTGGACAGCCGAAGAAGTCCGGGGAAAGTCGAGTGTCGAGATTTTCAAAACCCGGTTCACTTCAGATGAAACCAGAGAGAAGATACTGAATGGTTTTCTGAAAGACGGGTCATGGACATCCGAAGTGCTTCAGGAACACAAGGACGGTCATCTGATCAACATTCTCGGTTCGATCATGCTTTTCAGGGATGATTATGGGCGTCCGCTGGGGGTGGTCGCAGTCAATCACGATATTAGCGAACGCAAACGCGCCGAAGCGGTTTTACAGGAAAAAGCCAAAGAGGAGCATTTATTCCAGGGCTATTTGCGAGAATTGCACGAACTCAGCATTGAACTCACACAAACCGATGATCTGGATGATTTTTATCGGAAAGCGGTTGAACAGGGGATGAAACGGCTGGGGTTCGAGCGCCTGGGGCTGCTCCTGTTCGATTCCAGAGAGCAGGTGGGGATCGGCACTTTCGGAACGGATAAGGATGGCAATGTCGTGGATGAGCGCGGTTTGCGCTTCAATCCGGTTCGACTTACCGGAATTTTGAATCGTACTCTGGAACATGCCGAACGCTTCAGCTTTGAAGAACATGCCGAACTGTTTGTATGGCAGGAGGGCGACACCTTTGAATTCATCGGGACAGGCTGGAATGCAGCAGCAGCCTTATGGAATGGCAGCGAGAATCTGGGGTGGCTTGCCGCTGATAACGCCATCCGACACAACCCGCCCTCCAAACCCCAACTGGATATTCTGGCATTGTATGCCCTGACGATTGGCACAATCCTCGGACGGAAACAAATCGAGGTCGCCTTGCGGGAATCCGAAGCCCGGCTGCGCTCTGTCATGAACAGCACCTCTATCGGAATCCTTTTGATTGATCGGGACGGCGTGATTCGGCTCGGCAATCAACTAGGAGAGGAATATTGCCACTGGCTTTTCAGGCAGTCTCTGGAATTGGGGAAAACACGAATTCATGATCTTTCGGACGCCCCTGCGCTAACCAAAAGCATCTATGAACAGGTTTTTGCCGGGGAACCTATGTCTCACGAGCTTTCGATAGAAATTGATGGGCGGACGGTTGTGCTGGATATTCGCTACGATCCGGTCACCACTTCCGACGGCAGAACGATTGCAGCGGCAGTATCGCTTATCAACATCAGCCAGCACAAACGCGCCGAGGAAGCGCTGCGCCTGGCATTCAGGAAAGAGCGCGAACTGGGTGAACTGAAATCGCGTTTCGTCTCAATGGCCTCGCATGAATTTCGCACTCCCCTCGCTGCGATTTATGCTCTCTCGGAAACATTGAGTGCCTATCGCAAAAAAATGACTGACGAGCAGATCGACATACGCCTGGAGCATATTCGTGGACAGGTCAATCGGCTCAAGGAAATTGTCGATGATGTATTGCAATTGACGAAATTGCAGGCGCGGCGCTATGAAATCAAACCTGCTCCTCTTAATCTGGATGCACTGTGCCGGGAAATTATCGAGGAGTTTGCCGGGCGTTCAGACATAAAACACCAACTGCGCTATGCCGGGCAGAAAAATATCCCCGATCTGAATCTGGATCAGAAGCTGATTCGGCAACTGATCAGCAATTTACTCACCAACGCCATCAAATATTCTCCCGAAAAGTCTACGGTTTCCGTTGAACTGAACCGAACGGAAGATACCGTTGTCCTTCGGGTGAAAGATGAAGGAATCGGCATTCCCGAAACGGATGTCAACCGCCTGTTTACGCCCTTCCATCGGGCTGCAAACGTTGGGTCAATCTCTGGAACCGGGCTGGGGTTGACTATCGTCAAAGAGGCTGTGGATTTACATGGCGGTTCAATCGCCGTCGAGACGCAGGTCAACCAGGGTACTACCTTTATTGTCACTTTCCCCATACAAGGAATCAACACATATGACAACAGTTCTGATCATTGAAGATGAAGAATTACTCCGAAACGAGATCGCAGAATGGCTTGGTTTTGAAGACTACGAGGTATTCACCGCCGAAGATGGCATTGCGGGCATCCAGAAAGCTCTGGAATTTCATCCAGACATAATTGTCTGCGATGTGATGATGCCGCGTCTGGATGGCTATGGCGTTCTGCGAGAAGTCCATGCACACCCTGAGATTGCAGAGACTCCTTTCATCTTTCTGACAGCGCGCGCTGCCCACGATGACATCCGTATGGGGATGTCGATGGGAGCCGATGATTACCTTACTAAACCCTTCAGTCGCCGGGAAATCCTGCAAGCGATTGAAGCGCGGCTACTGAAAAAAGATCAGCAACAACAAATTTACCAGGAAAGGGTGGAACAGTTGCAGCGCGCATTGACCAGCGAGAAAGAACATCGCTTGTTCAAGTCCAAACTGATTGCGATGTTTGCGCACGATTTCAGTAATCCGCTGACAGCAATCCTTGTTTCCAATAGTATGCTGCGCGATTACCCGCACAAGCTGAATGAAGAACGGCGACAGGGACACACAGCGCGCATTGAGGCCTGTGTGCGCCAGTTGATGCAGATGGTGGACGATCTGCTGGTTGTTTCCAAAATGGAATCGGGGCGATTCGACCTGAAGCCAGCCATGATTGATGCCGGGGCGTTCTTTGGGAAAATGTGCGATGAATTTCAGGCGATTTATGACGAGACCCACACCATCCAATTTGAAGATAATCTGCACCAGCCAATTTTGTCGGATACGCGCCTGCTCCAGCAAATCGGTTCCAACCTGATCTCCAACGCGATCAAATATTCACCGGGGATCAATACTGTAAACGTCTCTTTGTCCAAATCCGGGGACGGAAAACAGTGCGTCCTGACTGTCCAGGATCACGGGATAGGCATCCCCAAAGCCGATCTGTCACGGCTATTCGAGGCATTCCAGCGCGGCTCGAATGTGGGTGGAATTATGGGGACAGGGCTGGGGCTTGCTATCGTAAAGCAAGCTGTTGATCTCCATAGTGGTACTATACAAATCGACAGCACACCCGGACGAGGAACAACGCTGACAGTGCAGATTCCGGTTTAGTCTTGTCGTCGGATTGCGGACGCCAGCGGTGGCGTCTGCCGCTCCCTCACCCATTCCAGCGCAACAACAGCAATTCTGCACTCAACCCCGGCCCAAACGCGATCATCATCCCATAGCTCCCCGGCGCAGGCAGGCATGTGTAGTGCCATTCGTTCAACACAAACAACACCGTTGCGCTGGACATATTCCCATAATCGCGCATGATGTCCCAACTCGGTTGGGTGCGTCCGCGTGGGAGTTCGAGTTCTTCCTCGACATATTCCAGAATCTTGCGCCCGCCGCCATGCAGCACCCATGCCGAAATCTGTTCTATATCCAGCCCATGCCTGCCAAGCAACGCCCGCGTTGGTTCACCGATGCCGCCGCGCACCAGATTCGGCACATCCTTCGAGAGGACGATATGCAGCCCTTCGTTTTTCATATCGAAACCCATTGCATCCAGCGTTTCGGGAAACAGGATGCTTTCCACATCGATCACTTCGATTCCCTGTTGTGCGTGCGCCTCGAACAGGACAGCCACCGCACCGTCGCCAAAGATCGCACTGCTGACCAGATTGGCGGGAGAAGGATCATCGTGTTGGTAGGTGAGGCTGGTCAATTCGACAGAGACGAGGAGGATATTTTTATCGGGGTAGGCACGCGCCAGTTCGGACGCTCTTGCTACGCCTGCCGCCCCGCCCATACATCCGAGTTCGGTGATGGGGAGCCGGATTGTATTCCTCCGAAAGCCCAGCTTGTTGATCAGGTACGCATCCAGCGAAGGCATCAGGATTCCGGTACACGACACCGAAATGATGATGTCGATTTCGGCGGGTTGGCGTCCAGCTTTGGTGAGACAGTCGATCACGACACGGCTGGCGAGTTCCAGCGCATGTTCCCGATAATCGAGCGTATCGGTAGTCAGGTCACGCGGGATTTTCATGTAGTCGGCAGGAAACACGCTGTAACGGCTGGCAATCCCGGATTTGTCGACAATACGCCCGACTGACGCCACTCGTCCCGGCGCGAGGGGGAAAACATCGGTAATCAGGCGTTTGGCTTCTTCGGGATACATGATATACGGCGGGACTGCCGTACTGAGGGTGGTTATCCGTGTCATGCTTGTTCCGTTGCTTTTATGATTCTACGTAGAGATAGGCTTATTTCGATGATCCATTTATAACAAAAATAGCGGCGGGTTGAACATAAATGAATTTGCGAGCCATTGTTTGCTGGTCAGAACGAATATGCTTCTGATTATCGAACAATGGCTCAGGACATCAGCGAAGCAAATCAGCCGAGGCGCGCAGTCAGCGCACGCCAGACTACACGGGGATCGAACAACGCCCAGGGAGGACGGAGCATATTCATAGCTTGCGTAAACCGCAGGGTTGCCCGTTCATCCTTATCCGAGATCAGGTGGACACGCCCGGTAAACCAGTGCAGGAAGCGGATCGGCGGGGACACTGGATCAGGAAACTCGTCGTAACGCATATCTTCGGCGGTTGCCATTAGCCAGGGGTTCGCAATCACGGCGGCAGCACGCTTCTGGAAACGCACCGAAAGTCCGGTCAGGCCGCCATCGGGGTGAGCGCGGCGCTGTTCACGCAGGCAGGCATCCAGCGCCAGCGCATCCAGCGCCGCAGTAGTCATCCCCTGACCATAGATTGGGTTGAAGCTGCACAGTGCATCGCCCAACACGACCAGGCCATCCGGGAATCGTTCCATATTTTCATAACGTCGCCGCAAATTCGAGGGTAGTTTGTGTACCAGAATCGGGCTGACTGGCTCCAAATCCTTGATCGCGTTGTAGAGATCGGGGACGGGCAGTGTGCGGGCATAGTCGAGGAATCCGGCGTCATCTGTCGGGGGGTGATCGCCAAACACACCGCCAAGCGTGACCAGCCATCTGGATTTATCTTCCGTCGGAAGGATAACGCCGAGGCGCTTGCTGGGCAACTTCGGATAGATAAACAGGCTTTTCCAGTTGGCCGGATCAGGCGAGGTGCGCTTGAAGAAGCGCGTCGAATAGGCAATATCTACCTTGAGTACCGCTTCCTCAACCTTCGGATAACCGAGAAATTCCAGCCATTGTGGGGTACGTGAACCGCGTCCGCTGGCATCGACCACCAGATCAGCAAGTATTTCTGTATCCTGCGCTTCGCTATCCCGGTGAATTTTGACTCCTGTGATGCGCGTCTTTGCGTCGTCAGTGCTAAATTGGGTCACATCGGTTGAATCGAGGAAAGATATATTGGGTATCGTACCGACGCGCTGACGCAGTTTCCATTCGAGGAATGTCCGGGTCTGGAAGTAGCTGTATATTTTGCCGGAAAAACGCTTCTTCCACTTGCCGAAATGATAGAAGCCCAAATCGACATTGCACATATCAATTTTTGTGGAACCGCTGGCCTCAAGGTCTGCAAAAAATCCGGGAAAGAGGTCTTCAATAATTTCTACAGCTTTTGCCAGCACCGCGTGAGCGTGACGCGCTTGCGGTGCGCCTTTACGAGGGTCGGCGTTATCGGTGAAGTGATCTCGCTCAATAATTATCACACGCTCAAAATGATCGGAAAGAATACGACTGGTGAGCAATCCTGCGATGCTGCCACCAATCACGACGGCCTGCCCTCTAACTTTGCTTGAACTCATGCTCCCTCTTTTCAAAAAATGAAAATTGGTATGACTATATCATTTTGTCTGACAAATGGGGGATACCCTTACTAATTGGCTATGCGCCCTTATAATCTCGTCAAATAGCTATCTGGAGATGACCCCGCTTGAGTTCATATTTTCTGTATTTTCTATTTTTGCTGGCAATCGGGGTGGGACGCCTGACCGAGATGCAGATTTCGCGGCGCAATCAGACGGTATTGATCGCACGAGGCGCGCGCAGCATCCCCGAACCGCGTTTTCCGGCGATGGTTGCGTTGCATACGGGGGTATTGATTGCATCCCTGTTGGAAGTGGTTATTTTCAATCGCCCGTTTATTCCCGCAATTGGCATCCCTGCGCTGATCATCTTTGCACTGTGTAATATGCTGCGGTGGTGGGTGATTCGGACGTTGGCGGGGCATTGGAACGTGAAAGTGATGGATTCCTCGGTGCTTGGAGTAGTTACATCCGGGCCGTATCGCTATATCCGCCATCCGAACTATGCCGCTGTGTTCCTCGAATTGCTGATGATTCCCCTGATTCATTCGGCGTGGCTGACTGCGATCATCGGATCACTGCTGCATATTGCAGTGTTGCGCGGGCGCTTGCAGGTAGAGGAATCAGTGTTGCTGGCGAACCCGGAGTATCAACAAAAAATGGGCATGAAGGCGCGTTTCATACCGGGTATATGGTGATACCTGATAGCACGGGTGAGGCACAGCCCTGAACTGAATTGAGAGAATCTGGCGCAGTAGTTACGAATAGCACCTCATAACGTGACTTATAGGCTATGCTTTTTCTCCCGATGTGCTATGATCAATCTGATTGAATAGATTTATCCTCGCAGGAGTTGACCCCTCAAATGACGAATTATCGTCTTGAAAAAGATTCACTCGGCGAACTGCAAGTTCCCGCCGATGCGTACTATGGCGTTCAAACCCAACGTGCTGTAAATAATTTCCCGATTAGCGGACAGAAGCCCTATCCGGCGTTCATCTGGTCGATGGCGGCGATCAAGCGCGCAGCTGCTCTCGTCAACCGCGATCTTGGTCTGCTCGATGCAAAGGTAGCTGATGCCATTGATAAAGCCGCGACGGAAGTCATGAACGGCAAATGGTGGGATCAGTTTGTGGTTGATCCGTTTCAGGCGGGCGCAGGCACAAGCCATAACATGAACACTAACGAAGTTCTAGCCGCCCGTGCTAATGAAATCCTCGGTTTTACCCTCAGTCAGGCCGCCAAAGATAAAACCGTGCGTTCCAACGATCATGTCAACATGGCGCAAAGCACCAACGACACGATCCCAACCGCGATTCGTGTGGGCGTGCTGTGGCGTTTGAATGAATTGGTTGATACATTGCAGTCATTGCACGACGCTCTGACAAAGAAGGCCGAAGAGTTCTGGCCTGTCGTCAAGAGTGGTCGTACCCACTTGCAGGATGCTGTTCCGGTGCGTCTGGGGCAGGAATTCAGCGGCTACGCCAAAGCTATCGAACGCGATATTGAAAAGATCAAGGTGTCGGCAGAAGGACTGAAGCGTCTCGGTATCGGCGGCACGGCTGCGGGTACAGGGCTGAATGCACACCCGGACTATCACGCTGGAATGGTGAAGAAACTTGGTGAGTTCCTGAATATGGAACTCGAAACCAGCGATAACCTGTTCGAGTCGATGCAATCCATGCAGGACGCGGTATTCTTCAGCGGCGCGATCCGCACCACCGCGCAGGATTTGATCCGCATCGCCAACGACTTCCGCCTGCTTTCCAGCGGCCCAAGCACTGGGCTGGATGAAATCCGTCTGCCTCCGGTACAACCTGGTAGCTCGATCATGCCCGGCAAGGTGAACCCGGTACTTGCGGAAATGCTGGATATGGCGATGTTCTATGTCCTCGGCCAGGATACCACCGTCACGCTGGCAGCGCAGGCCGGACAGCTTGAACTCAACGTGATGATGCCGATCATTGCACACTGTCTCTTCCAGGAGATGGATGTGATGATAGGTTCGGTGCGTGCCTTTACCGATAAATGTGTCGTTGGCCTCGTTGCCAATGCCGAAAAAGCACAGGGCTGGCTCAACAAGAACGCTATCATCGCTACCGCCTTGAACCCGATCATCGGTTATGAAAAGGGCGCGGATGTGGTCAAGAAGGCACTCGCCCAAAACCGCAGCATTCGGGAACTCGTGGTCGAACTCGGCTATCTGACCGATGCACAGGCTGCGGAAATCCTCGACGCTGCCAAGCTGACCGAAGGTGGCATTACCGATACCCCGGCGGCGGGCTAACTCGCCTGTTTATCTGCCCTTGCCCAAATGGACAGGGGCGCAAGGATAACCGAATGCCGCGCCAAAATCGAAACTATGTCCCGCTGATCTTCTCCGTTGTCGGGATCGGCATTTTCTACATTTTTCTTTTCCGTTTTCCCGAAGGGATCGATTTTCAGAACTCATTCCATCCAGCAGCGTCACGTTGGCTGGAGGGGTGGCGTCCCTACACCAGTCCTTATGATTTCCCTTTTTATAATGCTCCCTGGTTACTATTTATGCTGACGCTTTTGCAGGGGATGGGCGCGAAGGGTGCATCTGCCGGAATGGTACTTATCAGCATCGCCGGAATGATCGCCGCCGCACGGATGTTCCTGCAAAAAGAGAAACCTGGCGTGCAACGCTTCTCCCGATTTGTCGCGCCGCTGACGCTGGCGGTATGTCTATTCAATTTGCATACGTTCGATCTGGTGTTTCGCAGCCAGGTCGATGTATTTGTTCTGCTCGGTGTCGTGTTGTTATATCAAGGGCTTCGGCGGCAACAGCCGGATATGCTCGGTTGGGGTTGGATACTGGCGGCGATTCGCCCGACCAGCGTGAGCCTTGTATTAATCTATGCGGTTGTGGTCAGCCTCCGGGGTGGCTATTTCTGGCGTTCGCTACGCTATCCGCTGCTCGTCTTTATCATTTCGCTGTTTGTATTCGGCATAGACTGGGTATGGCGCTATATTGTCATGATAAAGACTGTCGGGA
Organism: uncultured Anaerolineaceae bacterium; assembly: GCA_964432445.1. Lineage (GTDB taxonomy): Bacteria > Chloroflexota > Anaerolineae > Aggregatilineales > UBA2796 > JBBRMW01. Next base: position 6,670 of record CAYSOC010000122.1, on the reverse strand, counting down.
CGCCACCGCCTTTTATCTGGATTACGACGCTCTGGCACGCCGCCGAGGTTTTGCAGGTCAGTCTGATTTTCCCGATCCTGATCGCCGCGATTGTTCTTATCCTGACCATTATTACAGTGTGGCGGTTTTCGCGGGCGATGTCGCTTCATTTTATCTTCGCCTTCCTGACAGTTGCCTCATTAATCATTGCGCCCTACGCACTTAGCTATCATTACAGTGTATTGATGGTGATCTTTGTGCCGTTGTTGCTCTCGTGGAACGTCTGGCTATTTATCCCGATCTACCTCCTCACGCTGACGCCGATCTTACGGCTTCCGTTCGGCGCTGGATATGCGTGGATCGATATGGTGCTTCCGATTGCCATTTGGCTGTTTATGCTGGCGCGGTTGTGGCGGGGCGAACCGGGAGAACAGAGGGCATTGATCACTGTGTCCGAAATGTAGCAACTGACGAGGATGAGATGCGTATCGCACTATTATCGGATATTCATGGGAATTTGTTGGCCTTGAATGCCGTTCTGGACGATATTTCCAAACGTGGCGGCGTCGATGAATATTGGCTGTTGGGGGATTATTGCGCCATTGGCTACGACCCGGCGGGAGTTCTGGATCGTTTGCAAACCTTGCCGAATGCCAGATTTATTCGCGGCAACGCAGATCGCTATGTCTATAGTCTGGATCGTCCCGGTCCGACGGTAGAGCAGACAAAAGCTGACCTGAACCTGCTCCCGGTGTTGCTGGAAGTTGCAGGGACAATGGCATGGACGACAGGACATCTCGCGGCGCGTGGTTGGCTGGAATGGCTCGGTAGCCTTCCACTGGATATTTCGCTGACCCTGCCAGATGGGACGCGCGTCTTGCTCGTACACGCCTCTCCGGGGCTGGATGACGGAGACGGGTTGAATCCGAGTCTTTCCGATGCTGAACTATGGGAAAAGATCGGAGATAGCGATGCCGATTTGATCTGTATTGGGCATTTTCATATCCCGATAGACCGTACTCTGAAGGGCAAGCGCGTGATCAATCCCGGTTGTGTCAGCAACCCCATTGGTGGTATGGATACGCGCGCATCCTATGCCATTCTGGAAGCAACGGAGAGCAGTCATAGCATTACATTCCACCGCGTTGCTTACGATATTCAGGCGACGATTGCGTTAGTCAAACAAACGGGCTGCCCCGGCGCGGGGTTTATTGTGCGGGTGCTGACTGTCGGGATGCAACCGGAATGGCTGGCGAACTGGGATAGCAAAACCCATCTGCCCATATTCTCTTAAAACGCTGTTTAATGGCTGTGGTACAATAGCCACGCGATTCGACTGCCCACTGTGGAGCCATTATTTTGAGCGAGACAACTACAACTTATCACGATGCAGCAAAATTGATTCAGAGCAAGACGGAACACCGTCCGAAAATTGGTCTGATTCTCGGCTCTGGCATGGGTGAATTTGCGGCGGCTGTCGAAAACCCGCTCACGATAGAAACGCACGATGTCCCCGGTTGGCCTCGTTCAACTGTCGAGGGACACAAAGGGCGCATCCTGATCGGTCAACTGGAAGGCAAAACGATCTTCACGTTGCAAGGGCGCGTCCATTTTTATGAAGGTTATGCCATTCAGCAGGTCGCCTTTCCGGTGCGCGTCATGCACGCATTGGGTATCAAAACCCTGATTGTGACCAATGCCGCCGGTGGGTTGAATCAAAAATTTGCGGCGGGCGACCTGATGCTCCTTTCTGATCACATCAACTTTCCGGGGTTGGCTGGCAACAATCCATTGGTCGGACCGAACGATGACAGCATCGGGCCACGCTTCCCCGATATGACAACGGCCTACGATATAGAGTTGCGGAAACTGGCGAAAAAGGTAGCAGCAGAAAAAGGCGTCACGCTGCACGAAGGCGTCTATGCCTGTGTTTCTGGTCCATCCTATGAGACGCCCGCCGAGGTGCGAATGTTGCGTGCCTTTGCCGATGCTGTGGGAATGTCTACTGCGCCGGAAGTGGTCGTCGCGCGTCAGGCCGGGATGCGTGTCATGGGCGTTTCCGGGATTAGCAATGTGGCGCATGACGTTGCTGATCCATCTCTGAAAGTAACCCATGACGAGGTGATGGATATTGGCAAGAAGCTGGTTCCGGGACTGACGGCGCTGCTGCGCGGCGTCCTGCGCGAACTCCCCGATGCGTAACAGGGGTTGAACAAGTGTTGAACTCACTCGTTTTCCTGATTGAAAATATAGCCCCCTTTATCTACATCCTGGGTGGGTTCATTATCTTTCTTGGATTACGAAGATTGCTTCTCACACAACGCGATCTTTCTATCGCGGAGTTCGCCCTCGAACGGGAACTGGCATTGCGAAAGCGCGCGGGTACGATCACCCGGATGTTGTTTTCGATAGAAGTGATGCTGGCGGCCTATGCCATCGCCAACGTGATTGCACCAACGATCCGCGCCGATATTCTGGGCGTGCCAGTGACCCGATCCAATGAGCCGGATGTTGCAGTGCTGGCAACCATTCCCCCGGCAAAGGTGACGCTGGTCAATACGCAGGGTACGCCGATCCCGCGTAATGATGTCGGTGCAAGTTTCGAGACGTTGACAGCCATGCCGCGTGGCGTCAGTGGGCCGGTGCTTGCTATCAACTCGACATCGCTGCCAACACCCCCCGGTACAATTATTCCGGGCGTTGCTGCCCCGGTTGGCTGCGAAGCTACCGGAAATGGTGCGATTGCCATGATAGACATTCCGCGCAATGGTCAAGTCCTTTATGAATCTGTAACTGTAACCGGGATTGCCAACGCGCCGACATTTGGACGCTATAAGTTCGAGATTAGCGGTCCAAGCACAGGTGGCAACTTTGCGCCCTTTGGCGGCGATAAGACGCAGCCTGTGAAAGAATTGAATATTCTTGGTCAACTCTCGCTTTTGCCTTTTAACACCGGGGAATATCAATTCAAACTGGCGGTATTCGATAGCAGCGATCAACTCCGCGCAAGCTGCACGATCACGGTCTACTTGCGCAAACACCCGCCAACGCCTTCGCCTGTCCCGCCTGCTCCCAAATAACTCATGCTGGAAAGAAATTTTATGACTGCACGCGCTCGATCTGTTTTGAATCAACCGCAAATCATGCGCGTTGTTGGCGTCCTGATGGGTTCATTCGTCCTGACCGCGCTGCTGGGCATTGTTCGGCAATCGGTGATCGCCGCCCGGTTTGGCGCGGGAGCAGAACTGGATGCCTATGTCGCCGCCAACCGTGTCTCCGAAACGCTCTTTTCGCTGATCTCCGGCGGTGCGCTTGGTTCGGCGTTTATCCCGGTATTCGCGCGTTATCAGACAGCGGACGATATGGATCGGGCGTGGAAGCTGGCGAACGCCGTCATGACGTGGGTGAGCCTGATTGCCGGGATTGGTTCGATTGTGGCGATGGTGTTTGCTGTGCCGTTAGCGCGCAATTTGCTTGTTCCCGGCGCGAATGACGTGCAATTGGCGCTCACGGTTGAACTGATGCGGATTATGCTGCTCACGGTGCTGATCTTCTGCGTCAGCGGGTTGTGTATGGCGATCCTGAATACACATCAGCGCTTTTTTGCGGCGTCGCTCACCGCCGGGATGTATAACATCGGGCTGATCATTGGGGCGCTGGTGTTGGCAGCGTTTTGGGGAATATATGGGTTGGCGTGGGGCGCGGTGCTAGGCGCGGTGTTGCATCTTGCCGTGCAAATCCCGACATTGCGCCAGATTAAATTTCAATTTCACGTCCAACTCGATCCTAAAACCGAAGGCCTGGGCGAGGTGCTGCGCCTGATGCTCCCGCGCGTGCTGGGGTTAGCGGCGTTTCAGCTTAATTTCTGGGTGAACACTGCAATCACATCGTCACAGCGAGATAGCGGCAGCCTTGCCGAATTATCGTTCGCGTTCACGCTACTCTTTAGTGTTCTGGGCGTGATCGGTCAAAGCGTCGGCACGGCAGTTTTCCCCACGCTCTCGGCGCTCCACGCCAGCGATGATGCGGATGGATTCCGGCGCGTACTTGTACAAGCGATGCGCGGTGTCATCTTCATGGCATTGCCTGCAACCGCAGGTTTGATCGTGCTGGCGATCCCGTTTGTCGATCTGGTCTTTGGGCGCGGGGAGTGGACGCCGGAAAACACCACCGGGACAGCGTGGGCGCTGGCATTGTATTCAATTGGTCTGGTTGGCTTTGCGTTGCAGGAAGTATTGGCGCGGGCATTCTACGCACGCCGTAATACATGGACTCCCGTCGTGATTGCGGTGCTGGGGCTGTTCCTGAATGTATTCCTGAGCCTGCTCCTGATCGGCATGATACGTGGCAACCTGCGCGGACAGGATAGCTTTGGCGGATTGGCGCTGGCAAATGCGCTCACAACGCTGATTGAAAGTGCGGTTCTGTGGTTTTTGATGAGCCGTGCATTGCGCGGTTTGCAGGATCGCAGTCTGATCAGTTTTACAGCGCGCGTTGGTGTGGTATCGCTGCTCATGGGCGGCGCAGTCTATCTCCTTTCGCAACTGTTCGGCAGCCTGCCCAGCCTTATTTTGCTGATCGTTGGCGCGATCTTCGGTATGGTGGTGTTTGAAGGGTTGGCGCTGCTATTCCGCATCGAAGAGGCGCGTACCATTCCGCTAGCCTTTCTGCGTCGGGTCAAGCGCTAGTACCTATTTCCCGGTGGTTTGACAGCCCTTCGTCAAAAGTGTAAAGTGTATCGGTGCGGAGATAAATACGAGAAGGAGAAATACCTTGAAAAATCGCGTACTTAGCATCATCGCCCTTGTAGCGGTGTTGTGCAGCATGGCACTCGTTAGCACGAATGTTGCTGGCGCTTCTGCTCTGGCGCAGGCAACACCAGACGCCAAGAAATCCAACGTGGTCGCCAAAGTGATCGCGGCTGAACTTTCGCTGCGCGCCTCGCCCAGCATTCGCGCGCAACGTCTGAAAATCCTGAAGGCCGCAGATGCGTTGAGCGTGATCGGCAAGACGAACAACGGCTTCTGGTATCAGGTCAACACCAGCGACAACGTAACCGGGTGGGTTGGTTCTGCCTATGTCGCCATCACCACTGGTAAGGATGCCGATGTTCCAGTAGTCGATGCCAGCCTGATCCCTGATCCCGAAGCCTGCACCCCGGTTACTGTTCCCGGACGTGTAAACAGCGTTGAAGGGCTTGCTCTGCGTACACAGCCCAGCACCGCCGCCGAAAAGCTGGTGACGCTCCCGGCAGGGACAGGTGTTACCGTGATTGGTCAGAACACGGCTGGTACATGGCTGCTGGTCACGACCAATGACAAGAAGACCGGGTGGGTTGGTTCCGCCTATGTCTTCGTTACCAATAAGGCTCGGTTGAGCAACGTACCGTTCGTTGATCCGTCGGCAACTGCCGCGACACCTCCCCCCGGATGCACAACTTCGACTGCTCCGGTTGCTGAAGGCACAGAAGCCGCCACGACACCACAACCTACCAGCAAGGTCGCCACTGCGAAAGTGATCGTCAATGAACTGCGGGTTCGCGCCAACCCTAGCACCGAAGCTGATACACTCAAGATTCTCAAGGCTGCCGAATCGGTATCCATCTCGGCGCAAACCGAGAATGGACAGTGGTTCCAGGTTGAGACCAGCGATGGGATCATCGGATGGATTGGTTCTGCCTTCGTCAAACTCGACAGTGGCAAAATCTCCGATATTCCGAAAATTCAGCCCGCACCTGTTGGCTGATCTCGCTCTGTAAATAGTTTGTAAAAACGATCAAAGCGCCGCCCGTTTGTTCTTGACAGGGCGGCGCTTTGATCGTATCATAACGCGCGTTAGCAAGCCCGGTTTGCCTGACAGTGTAATTGAACACCCTCTATACAGATTGTGTATGAGAAATTATCAGGCGTCAGATCGTCCAGAATATGGACGATCTTTGTTTTATATCCAACCGATTTGACCCCGCTTGTTGACAGGAGCCAGAATCTATGTCTGACCAACCCCAATACGTTACCGCCGAAGGTTTGAAGGATATTGAAGAACGTCTCGGTTTTTTGCGTACCGTCCGCCGCGCACAGGTCGCGGAGCGCTTGCATCAGGCGCTCGAAGAAGGTGGCGAACTGACTGAAAACGCAGAATATGAAGACGCCAAGAATGAACAAGCCTTTGTCGAAGGTGAAATCATGCGCCTGGAAACAATCCTGAATAACGCGCATATTATCGAGACGGCGGGCAAGCACGATACGATTGTCCTGGGTGTCAAAGTGACAGTGCGCGAAAAAGGTAGCAAACAGAACGAGACTTTCCAACTCGTCGGAGCCGCCGAAGCCGCGCCGGAAGACGGTAAAATCTCGCACGAATCCCCGTTGGGCAAAGCCCTGCTGGGTAAAAAAGTGGGAGATCAGGTCACGGTCAAAGTACCGGATGGCAATATCGTCTACGAGATCAAGAAGATTCAGTGATCTTCGTCTTCTCTTCTGGCGACTATTTCCGATTTATTGAAGGTGGTCGCCAGCCCTGCGCACCACCTCCCGGAACCTCTATAATCAAACAGATATAAGGATTTTGGGTGCAGGAATGCCTTACCGTTTGACAGTTCCCGATCTTGTCCGTGATATTTCCGGGCTGGGTACGAACGTTTCCTATTCATACGTTAGTGGAGCCAGATCGCTACAGATCACACAAATTGTTG
>CAYSOC010000121.1:0-20395 GCA_964432445.1 uncultured Anaerolineaceae bacterium | reverse complement strand
CCTTATCAATCTTCGCCATTTGTTTAATACCGAAAAGTTTCAATGAGTTCTATGTAAACAATCTGTGCATCTGTGAACATTTATTGTCTTTATAGGGTGCTGATATTGTATTTCCTTCATTTAAACTATGATACTTCAATTGCCCTAAATTGTGGATGTGTCTTTAAACCAAGTGTTGCACAGCAGTGTTTTACAAGCGCAATCAAAATCTTTTCAATGGTTTGTGTTATCGACAGTTTGTTTTTTCATGTTGAGGTATCGTATTCATCTGTGCTACACTGTAAAAGCACTTACACAAATTCATTTCGATTTATGGACGACTCAATAGCAATCAAAGGGATCAAGGAAGGTCTGCTGCTCACCATCAAACCCGATGCCGGGGATTGGATGGAAGTGATGGGCAGGCTTGTGGCGCGTCTGGATAAGCAGGCGTCATTCTTCAAAGGGGCGCGCGTCGCGCTCGATGTGAGTAGCCGCCCGGTACGCCCGCACGAAATGGACAGCCTCAAAATCCTGCTGGATCGCCGCGAGATGCGGCTTTGGGCGGTGATCAGCGACAGCGCCACCACCCACGCCACAGCGCAAAATCTCGGTCTGGAAACTTCGCTCGTTCCCGCGCAGGAGCAGATGGAATCGCCGGAGATCGACCCGGAAGTACAGGGCAAACCGGGAATCATCATCTCGCAGACGTTGCGCAATGGGCGAACGGTGCGCTCTCAGGGCAGTGTGACCGTGATTGGCGATGTCAACCCCGGCGCGGAAATCATCGCTGCGGGAAATGTGATCGTATGGGGAAAACTGCGCGGACGTGTCCACGCCGGGGCAAATGGCGACGAAACCGCGATTGTGTGCGCGCTCGACCTCGCGCCGACGCAATTGCGCATCTCCAATTTTATTTCGATGGCCCCGGAAGACAAGCGCCGCAAACCACGCCCGGAAATGGCTTCTGTCCGGCAGGGTCGTATTATTGCCGAAGCCTGGGCAGATCGCTAACCTTAACAGGATAAATTATGACCGCACGTGTGATCACAGTGACTTCCGGGAAAGGTGGCGTCGGCAAGACGACCACAACTGCCAATCTTGCCGCTGCGCTTGCCAGCCTGGGCAAGAAACTTGTCTGTATTGATGCGGATATTGGCCTGCGTAACCTTGACCTGATCATGGGCGTCGAAAAACGCATCGTGAACGATTTGGTCGATGTCGTGGAAAAACGCGCCAAACTGCGTCAGGCGATGATCAAGCACAAGCAGTATCCCGAACTTTATATCATTCCAGCGGCACAAACGCGCGATAAGACGGCGGTCAGCCCGCAACAAATGATGGAGATCACCAACGAACTGCGCCCGGATTTCGATTTTGTTCTGGTCGATTCTCCCGCCGGGATTGAACGCGGCTTTCGTAACGCCGTCGCCGGGGCAGATGAAGTCCTCGTCGTGACCAACCCGGAAGTGAGCGCCGTCCGCGACGCAGACCGCATCATTGGTCTGATCGAAGCGATGGACGCCAAACTCCAGATGCGGTTGATCATTAATCGCGTCAAACCGGAAATGGTACGAAAGGGGGAAATGCTTTCTACCGAAGATGTGGTAGATATTCTCTCTATCAAACCAATCGGGGTTGTGCCAGACGATGAAAGCGTTCTGATTGGCTCGAACCGGGGAGAATTGCTGCTGGGACGTGCCGGCGAAGCCTATAAAAATATCGCTCGACGGCTCTGTGGTGAGGAAGTCCCGTTCATGAAACTTGATGGCAGAGATGGATTTTTCTCAAAGGTAGCGCGCCTGTTTGGAGGCGGCTAAGGGGTTGGGATATGAGTGGTTTTTGGGATCGACTGCTGGGGCGTCGGCAACAGGGTAGCGGTAAAGACGCCAAAGAACGCCTGCAATTGGTGCTTGTCACAGATCGCAGCGATCTTTCGCCAGAGAAGATGCAGGCCATGAAGGATGAAATCATGGCGGTGATCTCCAAATATGTGAACATCGCGCGCGATAAAGTCGAAATCAATATCGAACAGCGCCAGAGGGATAGCTGGCTTGTTGCCGATATTCCGATTTTAAAGGATAAGGAACGCGCGCTGAACACCGGGCTGGAAGACGCCTGAGCCACCGTTTCACAGTCTTGGAAAATAGAGCGAAAAAATACTGCCTTGCCCCGGCGTACTGGCGACGTGTATTGCACCTCCGTGTAATAGCATGATTCCACGCACGATTGCCAGCCCCGAACCTGTCCCTTTATCTTCAAAATGTTCTCTGTTCACCTGATAAAAAGGATCAAAAATATTTTGTAGCTCTGTAGCTGGAATCCCGCGCCCTGCGTCGCGGATATGAATAATAATATTTTGCATATCCGATTCTGCCGAGACGCTCACCTTGCACCCGAAATCGTCTGTAAATTTAATCGCATTATCCAGAAGCCGGATCAATGCGCCCTGCACATAGGTCGGGTCGCCTTCAAACGGTGGAATCCAGTCTGGCGCTTCCAGTTCCATGATCAGTTGTTTTTCGGCGGCGGCCTCTGCCAGCATCAATTGGGCTACCTCGAAAAACGGGCGTATATCATTGATCTCTCGTTTGCGCGATTCGTATTCATCTTTCGCGTTGCCCGATTCGAGTTCGACCAGCAAGATAAAATCCTCGACAAGGCGGCGTAACTGCGCCGTTCCCTGCTGGATGCCCCGGATGAAATCCCGCAGTTCTTCGGGAGACATGCCTTCCGTATCCCGTGTGAGCATTTCGCTATAGGCCACGACGGGCGTTAACGGTGTCCGAAACTCATGATTGAATATCCCCAGAATATCATGTTTGATTTTGGAGATTTGCGCGGCGCGTGCGGCGATCAGTTGTTCCCGGCGGCGCAGTTTGGCGCGAATGGCGTCTACGAGGGTTTCTGGCGTAAAGGGCTTGGTCAGATAGTCGTCTACCCCCGCGATCATCCCCCGGCGTATCTCCTGCTCATCGGCAAGGGCTGTCAGAAAGATAAAGGGGATTTCCAGCCAATCGCGCTCCTTGCGCACATTTTCCAGTAATTCATAACCATTCATCAGGGGCATTCCAATATCAGAGACGATCACGCCGGGCATTACCGCGCTCGTTTTCAAAACCTGAAGCGCTTCTCTGCCATTGGATGCCTGTAACACCTGAATTTCTACTGAATCCAGAACATCTACAATGCCGCTTAACAGGTTAATATCATCTTCTACGACCAGCACTACGGGGGTACTATGATTTGCCATGTTCATCCTCGTTCACAAGGGGAAGTGTAAACCAAAAGATACTGCCCTGTCCCAATTCACTCTCTACACCGATACTCCCGCGATGCAAAGCGATAATCTCTTTACAAATGGAAAGCCCCAGACCTGTCCCCGGCATGATGTTTTCGGAGAGATTCCTGCCGCGATAAAAACGATCAAAGATGCGCTCCATATCGGCCTTCTCAACGCCTATTCCATTATCTTCTACTTCGACACGAATGCTACTTTCGTTTTCGGAGCAGCGCACCGCAATACAACCTCCGTTCGGCGTATAGTTCAGCGCATTGCTGATCAGGTTGATCAGCACCTGCGCGATCTGATCCCGATCTCCAAAAATGGATGGGGATAGATTTTCGGAAGCGTCAAAGGAAAGCTGATGTCCACGCTCCTGAGCCAACGCCTGATTCAACTGGACATTTTCCTCGATCAACTCGATGATGTTGAACCATTTGCTACGCTGTGGCAAGCCGTGATCCAGCCGGGTCAGGTCGAGCAGGCGCGCGATCAGGCGCTCCAGCCGCATCGTTTCCGATTCCAGAATCGATTGATAGGCAGGGCGTTTTTCGGGTTTGCCCGTCTCCATAAGTTTCAGATACAGCTTGATATTGCTGAGAGGGGTGCGGAGTTCGTGGGAAACAGTAGAAACAAACTCCGATTTCAGCTTGTCGATCTCGCGCAGCGGCGTAATATCGCGCAGGACAATCACCGTTCCGGCATCGTGATTGCCCTCACGAACGCGCGCCACCTTCGCCTGTACCGCCAGCTTTCCAAGCTCCAGCGTCGCGGTTTGTTCGGCTTTCTGGCTGGTCAACAGGCTGCGTACCAGATCGCCAATTCCCCCCAGCAGCGTTTCCAGTCCTTTGGTGATGCGCATCGCTTCGGAAAAAAATCGCACGGCTGCCGGGTTTTGCGAGATAATCCGGCCTTCCAGATCAGTGGTAATAACCGCATCGGCAACCGATTGTAATATCGCTTCGATGTGTTCCTTTTGTTCGCGCAGTGCCAGCGTTTGCTGATTGATCCGCGAATCCTGATCCGCAACCTGTAGCTGGATGATTTCAAACAGTCGGCTGTTGCTGACACTGAACGACATTTGCGAGGCGAGCGATTCGAGGACATCCTGTTCATCTGTCGAGATCGGCGTCTGGCGCTCGAAATTCAGGACGCCAATCACGTCTTCTGCGATGATCAGCGGCAGCGACAGTTCATACCATCCGGTTTCATGTTCAGGCTTGTTATTAAAAATCATGGAAAAGGTGCGATCTGTACTGTTCACGGCAAGTTCTGTCCGCTGCCAGGCGATATAGGGCGTGCTTTTCGGCAGCGTCAGCAGATAATTTTCCGCGCGCTGCACCGACCCATCATGGAGATAGATAGCGTAGAGATTGAGCCTGTTTTCTATTTCCAGAAACAAGGTGATTGCATAGTATTCAAATTCCTTGAAAAGCGCTCTGGTGACATTTGCCATGATTTTCTGAAGCAGGAAATTCGTGGTTGCCACACGCCCGATTTCATTGACCAGCCGGAGTTGATCGACACGCCGCCGCGCCTCTGCAAACAGGCGCGCGTTCACGATAGCCAGCGCCGCCTGTACCCCAAACAGATGAAGTTGCTCCAGATCATCCTGCGAAAAGCGGTCTGGCGTCGTCGTATCCATCAAAATCAAAACGCCCAATGGCGCGTTTCCGTGCATAAACGGGACACCAAGCAGCGCTCTGGCTTTCACTACATCGCACCACAACGGGTCACGCGGATTCGCCTGCCTGATATGATTGAGGAAGATCGGGCGTCGGCTGGCCAGGACTTTCGCCGTGAATTGCTCTGATACTGCGTCCTGCACGACACCGACCAGTGCCTCGGAGCCAATCCCATTGGACGCCACACATCGCAACTGTTCACCCTCTACAAGCCAGACCGAAGACCCGTCGACCTCGAAAATCGTGGCACTTTGCTCACACATCAGCGTTAAAAGCTGTTCTTCATCGAGGCTGGTGCTAAGAGCGACGCCCATCAAAACCAGGTCGTCAGCGATTTTTTCGCGGTGTGCCATCCGCCGAAAGATATGCGATTTTTCCAATATATCCGCCAAATAGGTTGCCACTGTCTGGACAAAGGGCGGATCGCCTTCCTGAAACGCAAAAGGCGATTCGCTCATAATGCTGAGGACGCCGAGGATACGATTGGTGCGCAACAGCGGAGCGCCGATATAACTGCGAATGGTTGGGTGAAATATCTGCGTGGTGATCCATTGGGGTTGGCGGCGTGTATCTGGCAGGTGTAGCGACGACCACAGGTTTACCACTTCCGACGCAATCGGCATACGCTCGAACGGCTTGAATAGCTCCATCCGGGTTTCTTCGGTGACGGGGAGACTGCGGAACAATTCCGGTTGCAGCGTGATAAAAACCTTCTGGAAAGGCAGTGTTGCCTCCAGAAGCCCAAGCGAGATGTTGATCGCATCGCTGGCTTCTGTGCTGGAAAGTGAAACCGAGGCGATCTGTTGCAGGATTTCCGCGCGTACTTTAGTACGTTGTTCTCGTTCGCGCAGCGCGATGGTATCCATGCTCAAGGCGAGATGTCGCGCCAGCGTGGTAACCTGGGGTAAATGGCGCTCTTCAAAACGATAGGGGCGGTGATCGCTGAGTTGCATCACGCCTACCGCCTGATTGTGAGCGATAAGCGGGATCGATACCCCTGTGCGGGTGTGTCGTCGCAACATTCGTGCGCCATATTCCGGCGAGTCTTCCGAATTTTGGGTGACGATCACCGTGCGCCGCTTCAGGCTTTCCTGCGCCACCGTGTTTTCCGAAAACAGGGTTTCGGCATATGGAATTGGTGAATCGGGAATAATTTTCTGTCCGACAAGGCGCAGCGGATAATATTCTTCCAAGCCGGAATAGTAGATCACGACGGACGCCATCCCGGTGAGTTCCATAAGGAAGTCAATGGCGACTTCCGCCGCTTCCTCAAAAGACAGCGATTCATGGAGACGCCCCATTGTCTCGACCCACTTGCTGGCGGGATCGCCCCCTGTGCCTGATTGAAAGAGAGAGCCAACAGTTTCCGAATTCATTTACTATAAGGCGCTCATTATTCGCTGGAAGCATTGAGAATGCTATTATGGTTTAACTTTCCCTTAATTGCAACCCAAGCGGGGCGGATGCACCCGAATCGGCTATACTTGCAGACCAAAGAGTTTTGATCATCGAGCGCGCAAGGACAAAAAACGATGTACCCCGGTAAACGACTACAACATTATGTGTTGATTGAACAGGTCGGGCAGGGCGGGCAAGCAGCCGTCTGGTCAGCAGAAGATGAGCTTCTGAAACGAACCGTTGCCATCAAAACTATCAATATCCGCGAAGAAATGCCTGCGATGGGCAGTCTGGAAGAACAGGCACAGCGTTTTGTGACCGAAGCCCGCACAATTGCCGATCTGGAACATCCCTATATCCTGCCCGTCTATACCTATGGGCAAGAGGGTGATTGGCTCTACATCGTCATGCGCTATATGGCGGGTGGCACGCTCCGCAAGATGATCGGGCGCGAAGGTATGTCGGTAGAAGAGGCCGTTCGTTTGCTCAGTCCGCTGGCAGATGCGCTGGATCAGGCGCACCAGAAACAGATCGTCCACCGGGATATAAAGAGCGTGAATGTTTTGCTGGATGCACAGCGCCGCCCCTATCTGGCAGATTTTGGCCTGTCTGTGACGGTGGGCGATTCGTCGAGTCAGTCCGGCTCCGGGACGCTGGCCTATATGTCGCCGGAACAATTACGCGGCGATCTGGCGGATCACCGTTCCGACCTGTATGCGTTCGGGATACTCGTTTATGAAACGCTGACCGGGGATACGCCACGCTGGAATGATAACCATTGGAACATGGCGCAGGTCATGCACAGTGCGCCGCTTCCCAATGTCGATGAAAAACTCTCGCCACCAGTCTATGATATCTTGCGGCGAGCGACCCACCGCGAACCAGCCGAACGCTTCGCCAGCGCCACCGCCATTGTGGAATCGATCAAGGATACGCTCAAAAAGGATGAGCCTGCCGGGGAGATGCTCACGCTCTCGCTGGATAGCGGCTTTGCATCCGATGGCGGCTTTCTGCTGGAACTCCTGCCGATTGATGACCCCGCATTGATGGCGTTGAACAAGGCCAACGATCTGTATGGAACGGCGCTCAGTGAATGGGCAGATGGCGCTGGGCGCTTCCGTCTTTATGCGGATGACTACAAATTTATTGATTCATTCTATGGTGCAAGCGAAAACCGTGATCTGGAATTGAACGATGCCGGGAAACGGCTGATGTTGCGCGCAGCACTGGAACACGATTACAAGATTGATTTCTGGTGGCAGGCCGTGCCGGAAACATCCAGTCGGCGCGCGGTTGCCCTGCAAACTCTATCGAGCGATATTCCATCGGCGCGGCTACGGGCGATTGAATATTTAACACTGATCGATGACACCAACCCGCCTGCGATCCCGATTCGCGTAGCAACAATTATTTCGCGCGAGCCGGAATCAACTGTGCGCGAGGCGGGAATCATCCTGCTGGAAGAACGTGCCAAACGCTCTGATTCGTGGCGCGAATATGCCTATAACACGGTGATTGACGATGTGTTGACGACACTGGCGACCACCGACGCCGATCCGCGCGTGCTGGAACTGGCCGCCCGCACGATAGGACGCCTGCGCGCCGCGAAAGCGACAAGCGACATCGCAGCACTGGCAGAAAAGAATAAAGGCGGTGATCCGCGCGCTATCCTCTCCCTGACGCACATCCGCGAGGAAGCGCCAAGCCTGCCGACTGGCGTTTCTTCGGCAGTGCGGCGGCGTGTCGTTACGCGGTTGACGTTGCGCCAGTTGTTCGATCATCCGGTGACGTTGTTCACGCGCTATCTGTGGATTGTGCTGGGCGCGGCACTCGGCATCGGATTATTTGCTTACTCGGTCATTCTGGCGCAAGGCGCGCAGCAGCTTGGCGAGGGAGGCCTACAGGCAACGTTCGGCTTATCGGGCGTCCTGAGCAGCGTCCTGAACATTGGGTTGACCTATGGCCTGTTTTTTGCGCTGGCGGTCTTTCTGGCGATTGAACCAGCCCGACGGTTAAAAGTCTGGGGAAAGCCGTTTCGGGTGGCGTTCGGGTTGATTGCTGGCGGTGTGGCTTCCTATCTGGCGTTCATGGCCTATCGTTCGCTCTCGATTGGGGTCAATGAACCGCTGGACGCGCCGCTGTACTACATCCCCTCGACCATTTTGTTTATCATCGGGTTTGCGCTGTCGAGCGCGTTGACGGAGCGTGTCTGGATACGGACACTCGCAGGGTTCACTGGAATTATGGTAGGGTTGCTGTTCAACTGGCAGGGCTATGTCGCCGGGTCAACCGAGGACTATCTGTTTTATCTGGATGCAGGGCGCGTCCTGACTGCGCGTGCGCTTTTCGATGCCGCGCTGATCGGCGGGTTTATCGGTGTGTTTGCGTTCCTGCCAGAGTGGATCGCCGTTGTACGCAAGGTGGCGCAACGGATCAGCATTTGAATCTATTGCCAGGAAATGATCAGTAAAGTTCCATAGGGCGAAATTAGCCGAAATTGTTTAAAATGAGCGTTCGATTTAGATCAGATCGCTAATCATTATCAATAACAAGGCTAATTTGCATGACCTTTCAGGAAGTTATCCTGGCGCTGCATCGCTTTTGGGGCGAACAGGGCTGTTTAATCTGGAATCCCTATAATATTCAGGTGGGCGCGGGAACGGGCAACCCCGCGACCCTTTTGCGCGTCCTCGGCCCGGAACCCTGGCGCGTCGGCTATGTTGAGCCAAGCATCCGCCCGGACGATGGGCGTTATGCGGAAAACCCGAACCGCTTCCAGATGCACCATCAATATCAGGTGATCCTCAAGCCCGACCCCGGCAACGCACAGGAACTCTATCTGGCGAGTCTGGAAGCCATCGGCATCGACCTGAAAAAGCACGATGTGCGCTTTGTCGAGGATAACTGGGAAAGTCCGGCGCTCGGCGCATGGGGACTGGGCTGGGAAGTTTGGCTCGACGGGCAGGAAATTACGCAGTTCACCTATTTCCAGCAGGCAGGTGGCATCCCGCTTGATCTGGTGAGCGTGGAAATCACTTATGGGCTGGAGCGCATTGTCCTCGCGTTGCAGGGCAAAAACAGCGCATGGGAAATCGACTGGACAAAAGAAGTTACCTACGCCGATATTTTCAAGCGCAGCGAGTGGGAACACAGCAAGTATTATTTCGAGATCGCCAGCGTGGACGCGCTCAAAAAAGTCTATGACACCTATGAGCGCGAAAGCCAGATTGCGCTGGAAGCCGGGCTGGTCATTCCCGCCTATGATTACGTATTGAAGTGCAGTCACCTGTTCAATGTGCTGGATACGCGCGGCGCGATTGGCGTGACGGAGCGCGCGGGCTATTTCCGCCGGATGCGCGATGCTACCCGCAGTGTCGCCAAAGCCTATGTTGAGCAGCGGCAATCGCTGGAATTCCCGATGGAAAAAATCGGCGGCTCGTGGCCTTATGCGAAGCAACTCCCGCCGACAGCGCGCACCAATGATCCCGCTCCCGGCGGTGATTTCCTGCTGGAAATCGGGACAGAAGAACTCCCGGCGCACGATCTTGATGATACGCTTGACGCGCTGAATAAGAGCGTTCCGGCCTTCTTCGAGACCAATAACATCATCCACAACGGCCTGACCATTTATGGAACGCCACGCCGCCTCGTCATCTGGGCGAGGGATGTTTCGCCGTTGCAGCCGAACCGCGAGGAATTGATCAAGGGACCGGCGGCGAATATCGCCTTCGATGCGAACGGCAACCCGACCAAAGCGGCGGAAGGTTTCGCAAGGAAGAACAAAGTCGAACTGAGCGCCCTCGAAAAACGCACCATCGACGGTGGCGAATATGTCACGGCGCTGGTCAAAACGCCGGGACAGGCCACGCTGGATGTCCTCTCCAAAGGCTTGCCAGAACTGATCGCCGGGATCAAATTCGGGAAGTCGATGCGCTGGAATAGCTCCGCTGTGTTGTTCTCGCGTCCGTTGCGCTGGTATACGGCGCTCTTGGGTAACGCCGTGATTCCGTTTGAATATGCGGGCATCAACAGCGGCAACGTCACGCGCGGGACACGCCCGGCAGGTTCGCCGGAAATCACCGTTCACGACGCGGGCGATTATCTGGCGCAGATGCAGAAGCAGGGCATTGTTCTGGATCGCGCCGAGCGCCGCGAAAAGATTCAACACGCAGCGCAACACCTCGCGCTCGAAGTGAACGGCCTCATTTTGCAGGATGAAGGTCTGCTCGATGAAGTCGTAAACCTTGTCGAACAACCTACCGCCCTGCGCGGCTCGTTCGATCATAAATTCCTGAATCTGCCGCTGGATGTCCTCGTAACGGTGATGCGTAAACACCAGCGCTATTTCGCCGTTGTGGACACGGCAAATAACCTGCTGCCATATTTTATTGCGGTGCGAAACGGTGGCACGGAACACCTGAACGAAGTCATACACGGGAACGAACACGTATTGATCGCGCGCTTTACGGACGCGGCGTTCTTCTTCCGTGCAGACCGGGAGAAAAAACTGGCGGACTTCATGCCGCGCCTGAAGACACTAACGTTTCAGGAAAAACTCGGCTCGATGTACGACAAAAACGAACGCATCGGCAAACTGATCGAACCGCTCTCGAAACTGCTCAAGACGGATGATAATTCGGTAACAGTGGCACAGGCTGCCGCGCCGATCCTCAAGGCCGATCTTGCAACACAGATGGTCGTGGAAATGACCTCGCTCGCCGGGATCATGGGGCGCGAATATGCGTTCCGCGAGGGCTATTCCAAGCCTGTCGGGGATGCGATCTTCGAGCATAACCTGCCCCGGAGCGCGGGCGATATTCTGCCAAAGACCGAAGCCGGGACATTGCTGGCGCTGGCGGATAAGCTGGATTCGCTGGTCGGGCTGTTTGGTGCGGGTCTGCAACCTACTGCCACCGCCGATCCTTATGGGCTGCGGCGCGCGGCACTTGGTATTGTTCAAATCATGATTGAGCGCGAGATTGATGCCGACCTGCGCAAGGCAATCTATAGCGCGGGCAATGTACAGCCCGTGACTGTCGATGACGCCGCCCGTGCAAAGGTGCTGGAATTCATCGCCGGACGGTTGCGCGTTTGGCTACTGGAAGAAGAAAAACTGCCGTTCGACGTGGTGGAAGCTGTCCTTGCAGAACAAGCATATAATCCTTATCGCGCACTGTTGAGCGGGCGCGAACTGGCACAATGGGTAAGTATGGAAGACTGGTCAAAGCTGCTGGATGCCTATGCCCGCTGTGTGCGCATCACGCGCAAGGAAAATTCCTATCGGTTGATGCCTGCCTCACTCACGCCAACCGAAGCTGTAGAACTCTTCCAGGCGGCGAAGGGTATGGAAGGTGAATTGACGAGTGTCAGCGTGAACGAATTTCTGGCTGCATTCGCCGCTATCGTCCCGACCATCACCAGATTTTTCGACAATGTACTGGTCATGGACGAGGATCAGGCCGTGCGCGAAAACCGTCTGGCGTTGTTGCAATATATCTCTAATATGGCAAAGGGTCGCGCCGACCTCAGTAAGCTATCGGGATTCTAAAAGATGACGATAAGTAGTTTTTGGGCGGGTCAATCGGTCATCGTGACAGGTGGATCAGGTTTTCTCGGTTCATATGTTGTGCAGAAATTGCAGGAATGCGGCGTACAGAAAATCTTTATCGTGCGCCGGAATGATTACGATCTGCGCCGTGAAGAAAATGTCGAACGGCTTTTCCGGGATGTATCCGCCACAATGGTGATTCATATGGCGGCTGTCGTCGGCGGGATCGGTGCAAATCGCGCGCATCCCGGCCAGTTTTTCTATGAGAATATGACCATGGGGTTGTTCATGATGGAACATGCCCGCCTCGCCAAAATCCCGAAGTTCGTCACGATTGGGACGATCTGCGAGTATCCCAAGTTCACGCCGACGCCTTTCCGTGAAGAGACGCTCTGGGATGGCTACCCGGAAGAGACCAACGCACCCTATGGACTCGCCAAGAAGATGTTGCTCGTACAGGGGAACAGCTATCGGCAGGAATATGGATTCAACAGCATACACCTCTTGCCTGTGAATCTCTACGGTCCGCGTGATAACTTTCATCCCTCCAACGCGCACGTCATCCCGGATATGATCCGCAAGTGCGACGAAGCGATCCGCAGTGGAAAGGACTCAATCACGCTCTGGGGCGATGGCTCACCTACCCGTGAATTTGTCTATGCACCAGACGCCGCTGAAGGAATCGTCCTCGCGGCAGAACACTACAACGATCCCGATCCGGTCAATATCGGTTCGGGGAATGAAATCTCGATCCGCGATCTGGCACAGATCATCGTGGATCATATGGGTTTCAAGGGCGAAATCAGGTGGGATACCAGTCAGCCGAACGGTCAACCGCGCCGCCGCCTGGATGTATCGCGTGCTGCGGAGCGTTTCGGCTTCCGGGCGCACACCTCCTTTGAGGATGGCTTGCGCGCCACGATTGACTGGTATCGGAATCAAGGCTGATACATCCGGGAAGCCCAATAAACCCCACCCTCAATCCCTCCCCGCTGGCGATTTAGAATCCGACACTTTTGGGGTCGATTGTCAGTAACGGACGGGCAGAAAGCTCGTCCCTACAACAACGATCCCTTGTAGGGACGCCATTGTTGGCGTCCGCTGTTGGCAATTTTGACCTATGCTTGAAAAACTGTCGGACTTTAAACCGCTGGCGAGGAGGGACTTCCAGACACGCATTGCTCCTTTTCCCTGCGTGCAGGGAAAGAGAGAGAATAGGGGTCATTATTTTTCAGTCAGTCCCTGAGATAAACAAACAGAGCAGATTTCAGGGTCTGCTCTGTTTTCTTTCATAGCGTGAGATAAAAGCGATGAACCAGCTAATTGGGCAGGCCGATAATTTTTTCAACCTGCGAGATAATCTGGGGTGCTTCAAGCGGCTTGGCGAGGTATCCCTCGATCTTGTCGTGCATATCCTGCGCGAGGTCATATAGCCGCGCCTGTGCGGTCATGATTACGATTGGCGTGTGTTCGCCTTCGACCTCTTCGGCACGAATCGCCCTTGTTACATCCCAACCTGTCATGAGCGGCATTGCAATATCCAGCAGGATCAAATCCGGTTTGACACTTCTCCAGGAGTTCAGACCTTCTTCCCCGGAAAACGCTACCATACATTCGTACCCCTGCCGCTTCAACGTCTGGGCTATCAACTTGCACAGCCCCATATCATCATCGACCACCAGAATTTTTCCGGGCACTTTCGATTCCCCCCTATGGAGACCAGCATCCGCTGCTTGCTCCCTATTGTATGGTAGAATATCAGAGCTAGCAATCAACGGATTTTGAACGATATTATGACAGACGAGCGTATCGTTTCGGGCAAACAGCGCGGTGATGATCAGGAGAACATCCGGCCTCAACGACTGGCGGACATCATCGGACAGGAACAAATAATTGAACGTCTGCAAATTGCCGTTTCTGCTGCCAAGAACCGTAAAGAGCCGCTCGATCATTTGCTTTTCTATGGCCCGCCGGGGTTGGGTAAAACGACGCTCTCCCATGTCATGTCTAACGAGATGGGCGTTAATCTGAAAATCACCGCTGGTCCAAGTATCGAGCGCGCAGGCGACCTTGCCGCCATCCTTACCCGTATGACCAAAGGCGACATTCTGTTTATTGATGAAATTCACCGTCTGGGGCGTGCTGTCGAAGAAATCCTGTACCCGGCAATGGAAGATTTTGTCCTAGACATCGTGACGGGCAAGGGGCCTGGCGCGAAAAATATTCGTCTGAACCTGCCGCGTTTTACGGTAGTTGGGGCAACAACACGTCTCGACTTGCTTTCCAGTCCATTGCGTACCCGCTTTGTCGGGATTTATCGGCTGGATTATTACAGTATCGAAGCGATGGTCGTCATTGTGACGCGCGCTGCCAAAGTGCTTGGCGTTTCGATTGATCGGGAAGGTTCGGAAGAAATCGGACGGCGGGCGCGTGGGACGCCGCGTATTGCCCTGCGCCTGCTGAAGAGCGTCCGCGACTTTGCACAGGTGCGCGCACAGGGCGCGATTGATAAAACAGTGGCGCACAATGCGCTTGACCTGATGGGCGTTGATCCGCTGGGACTCGATGATATTGACCGTCGTGTCATGCTGGCGATCATTCAGAAGTTCGATGGCGGGCCGGTGGGACTGGATACGATTGCCGCGTCTATTGGCGAGGAACCGGACACTATCATGGATGTTTATGAACCCTATTTATTGCAATTGGGTTTTCTGGAGCGTACTCCGCGCGGGCGCGTGGCGACCCGGCACGCCTATGAATATCTGCGTGTGCCATTTGATCGCAATCCGCGTATCCAGCCCGGCTTGTTCGATCTGTCTGCCGAATAGTTTTTTTCATCGTTCCCGGAAAGGCGCTCTCATGATTGGCAAATTGTCGGTTGACGCTATGATTATCGGGTTATTTGTTCTGGCGCTGACTATTCCACATGGCGCAATTCTCCTGATTACGGCTGGTCTCCTCGCGCTTTTGCTATTTACATTCATCTATGTCGTCCTCAAGCTATACAATGAGGGCAACCAATATAATCGCAAGGACACCTCCGCGACCAGAGCGCCCATTCCGCAGACGCTTTCAGGCGTGGTCGATTGGCTGCAAGGCAATGGCTTCACCTGGTTTGGCAATCACGAATATCAGGGAAACACGCTCCACTATTTCATTGACGCGCAGCGAATAACTATCATTGAGATGATGGTGCTGGACGATAAAACCTTTTTGATTGCTACCAATAGTTTCCTGAATAATGACTTCGGGCTTGCCTATGGGTTGGCGACAGAAGCGCCTCTCCCCTTCAACGTCAACGCGCCCCATATCCGGCAATGGGTTATCGGCGGCAGTCTCGAAGATTTGATTCACACTCATCGGGAGCAAATGGAGCGATACCAGTTCCAGAAAGGAACGCCCATCGTCTGGGAGGGCATGGCTCACTTTATGCAACACAACCGAACACATCGGGCGTCTTTCGGGCGCGAGGTTTACCATTCGCTGGTGTTCTGGGACGCTATTCTGACGACTATCTGGATCGTCGGTTATATCGTGTTTCTCTTCCACCTGTTCGCAAACTCGAACTTCTTTTTCGAGTCAATCAGCAAAACCGAATCGGTGCTGACTCTGGCGATAAAAATGCTGAACATCCCCGGCTATGTGATTGTTGGCGGGACGATGCTCTTGCTATCGGCGCTCTTGTTTGGGCGCTGGCTATGGCACGATTTATATCTGTGGATGGGACAGCGGAAAACACGCACAGCGATGAATAACCTGTTTGCAAGCAGACTGTTTCCATCTGACGAACCTTCGTCATAACAGATAAACCCCCGGCTCAAGCCGAGGGCTAAACTCAAAGCCAGAGTTGTAAGGGCGTGTTTCTGTCGAACGCATGAGGATACTGTCAGCGTCAGACAGATATTGATTTCCTGTTATGCTATTGCGTCATCTTTGGGTTTAGCCAAGTGCTTTAGCGCCGGGTCTGGAAAAGTCAGGATGTGGGAACAGCCCAGCGCAGCC
This sequence comes from uncultured Anaerolineaceae bacterium, assembly GCA_964432445.1. Lineage (GTDB taxonomy): Bacteria > Chloroflexota > Anaerolineae > Aggregatilineales > UBA2796 > JBBRMW01. Next base: position 4,500 of record CAYSOC010000121.1, on the reverse strand, counting down.
CATTGCGTACAGGCTGATATTCATCCATTGGAATATTGAGTTGACGCAGGACTTCTTCCTGTGCGAAGAAATTGCCTTCGCGGACAAGGGCGGCGCGTGCAGCGTCATCGGAGCGTAATTCGGCAACAACCTGGCATTCGCGTTCCCAGCCGATTGCCGCCAGTTTGAACGGCACAACGTCATAGACCGCCAGCGCAATCGCCGCGAAAACCTGATCAATCAGACCAAGCGCGGGGTTATCCTTGCGTGGATCAGCCGTACCATGCCGTATTCCGTCGAACATACCCAATGGAATAAGGACGGAAACGCACTCAAACAGGGAGCGTGTCGCCAATACATCGCAGCCGACAGCGCCGGGAGCAACAAGGATTTGACCGTGTTGGGCTTGTGTTGCAGTAGGAGGGGGAATGGAAATTGTGGTTTCAGTAGCACGCCCGCCAGGAACGAACCGGGTTTCGAGCGGTCCAAACATATTGGGGTGTCCCCAAATGGCTTGCATTACGCGCAGCCATTGTTTATCGCGGAGCGCTTCAAAACTCATGTTCAATTCGTAATGTCCACCATCCCAAAACAGATTTTCCTGTTCGTGGCTGGCAAGGACGAGCGGGGACGAGACTGCCAAAATAAATGCGCTCCAGAATTGAATTCCAGATGTAGAGTGTACAATTAGACAACGAATTCGGCAAGCATCTGATCAAGGTCAGTTGTATCACGAATTCGTTACTATTTGATGTTTCAACATATTTTGAAAAGAGGATTGTTATGTCGCGGATCATCCGTGCGCCGCGTGGGATGGAATTAAGCTGCAAGGGCTGGCTACAAGAGGCTGCCCTGCGGATGTTGATGAACAACCTCGATCCAGAGGTTGCCGAAGACCCGGAACACCTGATCGTTTACGGCGGCAGAGGTCGCGCTGCCCGCAACTGGGAATCGTTCGACGCGATTGTGAGCGCTCTGCGCGCGCTTGAAAATGATGAGACGCTGCTTGTTCAATCGGGTAAACCTGTCGTTGTATTCAAATCGCATCCCGACGCGCCGCGCGTCCTGATCGCCAATTCCAACCTTGTCCCGCACTGGGCAACACAAGCCAATTTTGATGCGCTGGAACAGCAGGGCTTGATGATGTATGGTCAGATGACTGCCGGAAGCTGGATTTACATCGGCTCACAGGGCATTGTACAGGGAACATATGAAACGTTGGCATCACTGGCGGTGCAGCATGGCTGGGGCAGTTTGCGCGGGAAATTCGTCCTGACGGCTGGACTCGGCGGCATGGGTGGCGCGCAGCCTATCGCGGTCACGATGAACGAGGGCGTTGCGCTGGTCGCAGAAGTAGATCGGGCGCGGGCAGAGCGTCGTCTGCAAACCCGTTACATTGACGAAATCACGGACGATCTCGAAGATGCGATGGTCAGGGTTGAAAGTGCCTTGAAAGCTGACGAACCGCGTTCAATCGGATTGATCGGCAACGCCGCAGAAATTTATACACGGCTCTATCAGCTTGGCGTGCGCCCGGATGTTGTCACCGACCAGACGCCCGCCCATGACCCATTGGCGTATTTCCCGACTGGCATGAGCAACGAGGAAGCGCTGGCCTTGCGGGAACGCGACCCACAGGAATTTATGCGTCTGAGCGCGCAGGCGATGGCGCAACACTGCCGCGCCATGCTGGATTTTCAGAAGGCGGGCGCAGTCGTTTTCGATTATGGGAACAATCTGCGGCAGCGCGCCTTTGATGCGGGCGTGACCAATGCTTTCGACTATCCCGGCTTTGTCCCGGCCTATATCCGTCCGTTGTTCTGCGAAGGCAAGGGGCCGTTCCGCTGGGTGGCGCTCTCCGGCGACCCCGAAGATATTCGCCGCACTGACGAAGAAATCCTGAAACTCTTCCCGGAAAACACAAACCTCACCCGCTGGATCAAACTGGCGCAGGAAAAAATTATGTATCAGGGGCTGCCTGCGCGCATCTGCTGGCTTGGTTACGGCGAACGTGCCAAAGCCGGGCTTGCGTTGAACGAATTGGTACGCACCGGGCAAGTCAAAGCGCCTATCGTGATTGGGCGCGATCATCTGGACGCTGGATCGGTTGCCAGCCCGAACCGTGAAACCGAGTCGATGCGTGATGGCAGCGATGCCATTTCCGACTGGCCGATCCTGAATTTGCTGATCAATGCCGTTGGGGGCGCGACATGGGTCAGCTTCCATCATGGCGGCGGCGTCGGGATTGGGTACAGTCAGCACGCGGGACAGGTGATCGTTGCTGATGGGACGGAGGCGGCAGCACGTCGTCTGGAGCGTGTCCTGACCAGTGATCCGGGGATGGGCGTGGTACGCCATGCAGATGCAGGCTACCCGGAAGCGATAGCGGCAGCACAGCGGCACGGGATCAAGATGCCGATGATTAATAAATAAAGTATAAGCATAGACCCTCATAATGAAAAAAGCGTGAATTTTTGTGACAAACTTGCGAAAGTTTACGCTTTTTAGAGGGCAATGAATGTGATTTGATATACAATGGACATAGGCGGCAGTACACGACTGTGGGGCAAATACCATGCAAAATATGCAAAGCAAGAGAGATGTTATGACCCGTCCACGCTTCCGAAGTGAATTAATTGATGAAACGTTACGGCGGTTGCATTCGGCTGTGACCGGGATAAAAGCATCCGTAGTCGTTAATCGTGATGGCCTGCTTGTGGCTGCCTATCCCGCTGGCGATGGCAGCGATGAAGAAGCCTATGCCAACCCGACCAGCAGCCCGCAAGTTGCAGCGATGGCGGCAACACTGATCGGGCTGGCGGAACGCACACTGGATCGATTGGATCAGGGTGAACTTAACCGCCTGATGATGGAAGGGGAAGACGGCGTGATGGTCGTCTATCCTGCTGGACGAGCAACGCTGGCGGTATTGGTGGATAAAGAAGCGCAGTTGAGTAAGGTACTCTACGGCGCGAAACGTACTGCCGAAGATGTGGCGACGGTCTTGAACGGCTAGGTCGTTTTGAATTAACTCCTGGGCGGCTGGAAATAGGCGCGAATCACCATCTGCCCAAGCCGGATTTCATCCCCATCGCGCAAACGATACGGGCGATAGGCAACCAACCGTGTCCCGTTCAGGAAGGTTCCATTGCTGCTGCCCAAATCCCACAAATCCAGAAACGTGGTGTCTGCCAACCGGATAGCGGCGTGCCGACGGCTGACGCCCATCCGATAGCCTGCAAACGGCGTCATATCGAGATCGGGCATTGCGCCGGTTGCCGGGTCGCGCCGTCCCAGAATCAATTCCTGACGGGGAATCAGCAGCACCGGGGATTGTCCCCCTTCGACTTCCATACGCAACGACCAGCCCACCTTGAATACGTCCGTGCCAACGCTGGCAATCGCGGCGTTCACTGGCGGAGGAAGCGGTTGCGCTTCGGGTGCGCGCTCAGGCTCCGGGGCTACCGCACCAAGAGATTTTGTCCCCATCGGAGAGTGACCAATGAGGCTTGCACCGCAGTTTTCACAGAAGATGATGCCAGGTCGGTTGCGATGTCCGCAGTTCGGGCAAAGTTGCTGCTGCATATACAATTCCTCTCTTTTGAGAGTGTACAAAGAATTACGGGCTTATGCAAGCGGCATTACATCCTGATTCTGCCCGATGTTGCTCAAATCAGCCTGTTGAACAATCCCGGTTTTGATGCCAGAATTAGACGAATTAGAGAAATTCTGTGGTTAATCCGCTAATTTTGAATTGGTGTAATGCGAACTCTCAAACAGCGTCCCGGTCTGGTCTTTGGCCTTGTCACTCTTGGTATCCTGTTCGCGCTGGCGCTTGGAGCGGATGTGTTGCGCTCGACTGGATTCATTGAAGATTATGCAATTGCACATATGGGCGCGGGTTATGCCGAGCCGTTCACCTGTGCAACGGACAATGCGCCGGGGCAACCGCAATATTGTTTCATCTTCGGCGCAGATAAAAATGGACGCGATCTGTTCAGCCGCGTGATCTACGGGACGCGCGTTTCGCTCTCTGTTGCGGTGGTCGGCGCGACGACCAGCCTCCTGTTCGGGATGACCTACGGCATGATTGCGGGCTATTTCGGCGGGCGTGTCGATAACGCCATGATGCGCGTGATCGACTTTTTGCTTGGCCTGCCCGGACTGATCGTGATCATTTTGCTCCAGGTTTTCTTCAAGGCACTGGATGATTACCGCGATCAGGTTGGGGGATTCGGTGCGGCGTTCGTAGAACTTAATCGGCGGATGGGTGGGCTGTTGTTTATCTATATCGTGATCGGCCTGCTCAGTTGGATCGGGATGGCGCGACTGGCACGCGGTCAAACGCTGGCGCTCAAGCAGCGGGAATTTATAGACGCAGCACGCGGGATCGGCGCACGACACTGGCGTATTATTCTAGTCCACCTGTTGCCAAACCTGATCGGCCCATTGATCATCGCGGAGATGCTGGCGATTCCGGGCTATATTTTTACGGAAGCCTCGCTCAGTTTTCTGGGTTTG
>CAYSOC010000120.1:0-20478 GCA_964432445.1 uncultured Anaerolineaceae bacterium | reverse complement strand
TTGTCATCAACCCTGAGGGCCAGATGGTCCGTGTCGAATGGAAAGCCCCTTTCAGCTATCTGAAAGGGCTGAACCAGGATGACACGAGCGGCGAGAAGAAAAATCTAAAAACGGCTAGAAAAGCGAAAACCAGCGGGGTTTCCGCTGGTTCACTTCCGGTATCACTTAGTGCCCCTATCGGGCTATCAAGGCACTTCCTGCTCCACGCCTTCCCTTGCCGTCCACAAATTTTTGGAACTTCTCTATATGGGACAACGACTGCCTAATCGCCCACTCTCCGGTGAGACTCCCAAACAGGACATACGGAATCAGATTATCCGGGATCAATTTGCAAACGGCAGTTCATTGTCGGAACTGGCAAGTTGCTACCAGATTTCATCCCAGCGCATCTGGCAGATTGTGCATGGGCGTCGCAAATGACCTGGTGATTGTCAGTTTATCCGCGTGAACAGCATCGGGAAGTTATACACGGCAACGGCGATAAGACTGATGAGCAACACCCGAAACAGGCGCGGATATTTTTGCTCAATCCGGGTCAGCCAGTCCCCTGCCGCCAAACATAACAGCGGGAAAATATGCAGCAGATAGGTGGCTTTGGCGGTGTCCGCATCGTGACTGGGGTAGCGTGCCAGAAACCAGACAAACCCGATCAGGGAGACAATGACAATTACATTCATCAGATTGAAAATGGGCGACGTACCGGAACCACCAGTCAAAATCAAACTCAGTGTTCCTCGTGTAGCGAAGATGAACCCGGCAAGCAGGATGATTGTGGGTATCACCGAGACAGCATTGACAATCCCCATATAGCTGAGAGAATCCGCTGGTATTCGTGACGGAATGGGAGGGCGCTGTAGATAAAAATAGCCGAAATAATCTCCCCAAGTCTCGGTATAAAAAATCGGAACAGCCTGACCATCGTAACCGGGAGAAAACGGGTAGGTGAACAGTTTTTCGCCACCCAGACCTGTGAAAAAGGAAGCAGGTTTGGCTTCGGCGTCCGTTTGACGGTTGAACGCCAGGATCGAGCCTGTTTGCGCGGCGAGTGCGAGATAAAACCAGCCACCCAGAATTACAGCAATAATCCCGCCTGCCAAACCCGGATATAACAAACGCAAAGCGAGATTTTTCTGCCGCAGCAACAACAGCAACCACCACACACCCGCTCCCGCCAGCACCAGTGCGCCCCACTGCCGACTCAATACCATCATGCCGCCGTAGAAACCGATGAGCAGCGCATCCCATAGCGCGGGTTTCCGCTGCGTCATTGTGAGCAGTTGATCACAGAGCAGCAGCGCAAACATCACTACAAACGGTTCGCCGCGCATGAAGGCGAACGTTTTGTAGTAAACGGTCAGCATCCCCAGCAGAAACAACGCGAGGGCGCGCGGAGTGACCTTATCCGGGTATAGCTTCGCACTAATACGCAACATGATAAAGGTGGCAATCAGCGATACCAGAATGTTCTGCAACTGTCCGAACTTCTGAACAGGCGCATCTGTCAAGCCGGTGATTTTGCTGAACAGGGCTGGAAAAAGATAGGACAGGGGAGGCGAGAAAAACTCCGCCGATTCCTTCTCAGTCGGCAGATGACCCTGCGCGAGGGCGATGGTATTGGCGTAGTGTCCTTCGACATCATAGCCCATCCAGGGGCGGATAGTGATGCTATTCCACGCAACAATCGCGTTTATCCCGATGAACAGGACAACCAGAACGGGCTGCACCTTTTCTGCCACCATGAAAGGAGCCAGAAATCTTTTGGGCAGTCGCCTGAACAGGGAAGCTAACAGAAGATGCAACCTGAAGCACCATGCCGCAACCAGCAATAGCGGGACGAGGGTCAAAATGATGCGCGTGCGGACGGTGGAAATCTCGAATGGTGACAGGTATTGGACTGTACCATCGGGCAGGTTGATGGTAAAAAACGGAGGGTAGGATTGCTGGTTGACGCACCACTGTATCTCGCGCTGCCCTACTGTTGGCAGTCGATTCAGGTAAATCGCCTGAATATTCTCCGTGTTCCAGCGCAGGTTGACACAATCCCCGATTTGCCAGACGCGCGTTCGATCTGTCTCGAACGACAGGGTAGCGTTGCCAAAGATATAGTTTTGGACAGTCGGGGATGGCTGTTCAACAACGAGGCGAACACAGAGAATGATTGTGTACATGACAAGCAGAACCAGAAAACCAAACAAAGTGCGGCGTTTGAAAACCATCAGTAAACGACTATCTCCGATAGATATTGGCACGAAAAATTCGGGCGAGGGTAGAATGATTGTGAATATCTGTCAAGATGCAGGATGTAATCTTGCACTAGATCGTTACTATTTATAGAGAAGACAATAAAATGAATTTATGCGCTGATAAGATCACTGCTGAGTATAAAGGATCAACAGAGGATTGAGTTTAGGATGTGTCTGCAAACTATAAACACAACACGAGTTTGCAGACAAACCTTAATCCTGGAGTAACTTCATTGCAGTCTTTTCCCATTTATAGTTTGTTGGGATTTCATGATTCTGGCAAAACTGTTGCGCCACCTCGATAGCGATTGTTTTAGGAACTGTGTGGTTATACGGGACCTCGGCGACACGATAAACTACACTGCTGATCAGTATTTTTTCGACTGACGGAGTTGTTACATCGATCAAATCAAGATAATCCATGATTTCCCAGCTGTAGATACGTACAACAACCCGATCTGTCTCTCGACCTCCGCCCTGAATAGTGAGTGTTTTTACATTTTTGTTGTCTATAACAAGATCGTTTTTGAAATCCAACCAAATATCAAGCATCACAATTTTTCTGGCTACTCCGTTCAATGCAAATATTGCCTCATAGAATTGATCACAAGTTGGATTATCTATTAAGGCAACTTTCGTGGGCATATAGATTTGCAAACGTGATTTCTCCATATTTTAACTCCCAGCAAAATTGACCTTTCCAAAACCAGTAGGCAATGGAATTGATAAAATTACCGCTGTCCCTCGAAAATTTCCAGTTCCGGTTTTTGGATCAAAGTCAATCCATGTCCCTAACGAAGACATCCCTATTTTCCAGTGATACTCGAAGTTGCCAGCAAATGGAGCAGATAAAGGCGCATCTTGCTGCAAACTATCCTCAAGAATGGAAAACCGCACCCAGAAAATATCACCTTCAAATCGACCTGGAGGTCTATCCATACCTTGATTAAACGCTTTCCATAGTTGATCTCTAGTCACCGTGCTAGCCATCTCCGGCGTCAAATCTGTAAAGTAAATACCATCCCCCCATTTTGCTCTACTACCATCAGGATTACCACCAGGCGGACAAGCGCCCGTACCAGGATCATTGCTCGGATCTCTGGAAATTTTCAAACAGTGTTTCACAAATATTCCTTCAATGGCCCCTGCATCCGTGTAATGGTAGAGAGTGCGCCGACCAACCATGCAAGGCCCCGTAGGGGTCGTTGCAGTATTTCCCAACACAGCTGACAAAACAGTAACTACAGCAGCAATGCGGAAAAATGTCAGGCACGTTTGCACTGCCAATGCACCAAGTTGCCTACCTTGAAAGCCTAGTTGTGCAAATAAATTCGCTGTATTTCGGTAACCCCAAGTTACTGTTGCAAAACGCCCTGTTGGGTCATAGTAATTAACAGGGTTATTTGCAGAATACACGTAACGATTTAGCTCAATTGGATTTGTGCTATCAAGAGGATGAACATCTCGTTTAAGAAGCGTACCAGAATTTGCATTATAGTGACGTGTCCGTAGACTATACAGACTGGTCAAAATGTCAAATTTCTGACTGGTAAACATGTAGCTATTTGGTGTTGTACCAATTTCATTCCGTGTTGTTCCGAAGGCATCATAGGTATAGGTGTTCAACACTGCACCTGTGTTGCTAGTGAGGAATCGAACACTGTTCTGCCCATCCTGTAGGTAAAAACTACGAGTTGCGGCTCGCGTCTGGGCGACCAGTTCTGTTCCACCCAAAATGTAGCTGGTTGCCGGGTCACTGTTGCTATAGGTTTCCTGAATCACATCGCCATAGGGCGAGAATTCATCCCACAGATAATTGGTTTCTACACTGTTGGTTGTCTGTTGGACACGCTGTCCGGCAGCGTCATAGACAAAACTTACAGCCTGTGTATTGCTACCATTGGAAATCGATGCAGCGGTCAATCTGTCGCGGGCATCCCAGGTGTAGGTGGTAACGTTCGCACCGTTGGTGATAGTTTTCAGGTTGCCGCGTCCATCGTAGGTCTGGCTGGTTTGTCCGGTGCAGGCAATGCCAGTGTTGACCGCTGTTTTACTCTCGCCGTAGCACAGCAACTGGTCATTCACGTTGTAGCGATACCAGGTCGTTGCCCCGTTTTCGCTCTTCGTCTTGCGGTTGCCTACCTTGTCATAGGTGAAAATTGTCTGCCATGTTGTGCTTGTGGTCGGGACAGGCGGCGGCAGTGTTCCTGCTGGTGTCGGTGTCGGGGATGGCGTGCTGGTTGGGCTGGCACCGGGCGTGCTGGTCTCCGGGACGAAGGTCGGCAGTGGCGTATTAGTCGCGTTAGGCGTGGCTGTCGGGCCGCTAACAACAATTTCCTGGCGCGTCTCGGAGAGCAGACGATAGGTGTTATCGTAGGTCCAGAGGGTGGTTTTCTGGTCGCTTTTCGTGTTCATCTGCATTCGGCTGCCCGACGCATCCAGCAAATACTCATAGGCTTCGATGGATGGGGTGGGTTCCGTGCCGTGATAGAACCCGATCCTGGTCAGGCGATTCACGCCATCATAGTCGTATTTGGTAATGATGCCGTTGGCGAGGATTTTCTCCTTGCGTAGCCCCACATCGTCATACTTGTAGGTGACGACAGGCGTGGTTGTCCCGTCAAAGATTTTTTCCAGACGGTTGGCAGCATCGTAGGTATAGGTCAATGCTCCCGCCGCGCTGGTCATCGACTTCCGGTTGCCCGCCGTGTCATAGGTATAGGTAACGGTGCGCAGGTCTGGCAGGGTGACGCTCTTTACGCGATGCTGGGTATCATACAGATAAACTGTGTCGCCGCGCGCATCCGTGACTTTCTTTTTCAGGCCGTTGTCATTGACGCCATAGTCATAGACGGTCTGTGTGCCATCAAAGTATGTTGCGAGTGTCGGACGGTTGAGTTCGTCATAGGACACCTGGTTTTTATGGTTGTTGACCGCCGTGTAGTCCGCCAGATAATGAAGGCGCATGTTGCCCACATTGTCATAGTCCCACTGCTCAAACGTCAAATCCGGCCATGTCTTTTTGGTCTGGCGATTGAGTTCATCGTACAGGAACGCGGTGGTACGATTTTCTGCGTCCGTGATGGTTTCCAGGTTGCCGTTATCATCGTAGGTGTAGGCGGTGACTTCATTTTCCTGATTGGTCACACTCAGGAGGCGTCCGGCAGCATCATAGGCATAGGTGATAGCCTTCAGCGGGGTCTGCCCTGCATAGACCTGATTCCAGCGCTTCCAGATACGTCCGGAAGCATCGTATTCCTGTTTGGCATAGACGGTGGCGTTGCTGGTATGGCTGCAACTGGTGTCGTCGTTGTAGTAAACCCCCACCTGGCGTCCACGAAGATCATATTCGTAGCAGGTATTATGCCCATTGGCGTCCTGAATCCGGGTCAGTTGTCCGGCATAGTCATAGAATGAGTAGGTGGTTTCGAGTAGCGGGTCAACGGTGTAATCCATCCGTCCGGCTGAGTCATAGTGGTAGGTTGTCATACCAGCGGCGGTGGTGACCGACTTGCGCCGTCCATCTTCAAAATAGGTGTAGGATGTGGTTGTGGCCGGATAATCGAGGTTGGTGCTGTCACAACCAGTCGTGACGCTCTTCAGTTGACCATCATCAAAATAATCGTAGCAAGTCTTGGCATACGGTTTGTTGGTATCCTTGACGCCGCTGGTTTCAGTCAGGCGATTACCCCGGAAGTCGTAAGTGACTTCGCTCACGCTGCCATCGGCAAAGGTTGTTTTTATCAGACGGTTGGCATCATCATATTCGTAGCGGGTGATGTGACCGTTCGCGTCCCGGACGCTGATACGGTTGCCGTTGATGTCGTAACTGTAGGACGTGAGTTTGAGCAAGGCATCTTCGACTTCAAGCAGATGACCCAAATCATCATAGGCGTATTTGGTCTCGTTGAGGCGCGCGTCTTTCCGGGTCAGCATTCGCCCCATGTCGTCATAGGTCATCTCGACCTTTTCGTGCAGGGCATTTTCTTCCCAGAGGCGATTGCCATACTGGTCGTAGCCAAACTCTGTTTTGTGGTTAGTCGCATCGGTCTGGCTCTTGACGCTGCCGTTCGGATTCCATTCGTAGGAACCCACGATTCCGTCAGCATCGCGTACCTGTTCCGGCAGGTTGATGGAGGGACTATTCAGGTCTGTCGGATAGTCAACGGTCCAGGTGGTAGAAACGCCGGCTTTCTTCGGAATGGTGAGTGTTTTGGGTCCACTGTACTGGGTGTACTGGACGTTCATCACATCAACGTTCGCACCGTCAATCTTCTGGGTAACTATGGTGCGGTTGCCATTGTCATCGTAGCCATAGGTGGTTTCACGCCCCGGCGCACCACCCACAGATGGCTCAATGGCTTTCACCAGATTACGTTTGGTGTCGTATTGATTCTCGGTGATATAGCCCAACTCGTTTTTGCGAGATAGAAGCAATCCATAGGCATCAGTCCTGGTCTCGACAGTAGTTCTGACTCCATTTTGCAATGGATTTTTCGTGATTGTCAGGTGGTTGGCAATGTCATATTCATAGTCGAAGGTATGACCAACGGCGTTGGTCTCGCTCTTGAGCCGTCCAATCCATTCGGGGTGTCCACCGTTGTCAATGGCAGTGTAATACTCTGCTGTAACGATAGGCTTGTTACGCGGGTCTGTCCCACTCTTGAACAGGTGCGGGTAGTTTAGATGGTATATGTAGTTGAAATGCGGGTGGGTAGGTACCGGAGTGCCGCTTCCATTGAGAATTGGCACTTCTGGCAGGGTGACCATCACCAGGTCGCCATTGTTATCGTAGGCATATTCGTAATCATTGTAGATGACCCCAAGCACCGGGTCGGTTTTGACCTTGACGTGAATGTTGGCGATACGGCCTTGTCCATCACGTCCAAAGGTCACATAGGCGTTGCCATTACTGCTGATAATCCCGCCAGAAGAAAAGAGCAGTTTATTATGTTGCAGGTCGGTGATGGAAATAAGTTTTCCGGTATTTTCCATCACAAATTCACGACCATAGGGGTCTTTGTAAGTGTAATAGTCCGGGTTATACCCCTCACTCATACCTGGACTGAAACAGTAGTAACTGCCAGCGATGAGGAATGCCAGCCCACAGGAAGAAGTTAGTGTGCCATATGTCCCTAATTCCGCCTGATACTTTGGAATAACCAATCCCGCAAACAACGGAGCCGGTTGTGGTGCGAAATAGAAGGTCGTGCGGCGACCATCGGGCATGGTTAGCGTCACATCGTGGGCGGGATTGACTGTCAAACGCGGGTTGGCAATGTCCAGCGACCAACCAAAACCGAAATCGCCGACACGATCCCGTTCCAGACTGTCGTAGGTACGTCCAATCGAAATCGGGAGTCCAACAATCGGCACGGTGAAGTCGGTGATGCTGAAGCGGACGCGCCCCGGCTTGTCTTCGCCTTCGACAGTGACCATGATGCCACAGTTCAAGTCCGTGCCGATGGTATCCTTCCCGCGTACCCGGATGGTGTAGGAATCATTGGCAACCAGCGTGGTATCAAAGGTGGCAACCTTGCTTCCGGCTCCGACATTGACTCCGCTGGCAAGTACCTTCAAGCGATCTGGCTCATTGACAGGCCAATATTCGACCACACCATTCACCAGCGAGACATTCAGCGTAACATCCACCTGACCCATCACGCTTGTTCGATTTCCTGGGGCAACAATACAACCCGGAACCGAGATCGGGGGAGGTGTTGGCGACGGTGTTGGTGTGGTTGAAGGCGTGTAGGTTACCGATGGTGTATAGGTAACCGATGGCGTGAAACTGGGGGTTGGTGTGGGTGCGCCTTTCGCTTTGACGAGAATATTATAATTTGTTGTACCACCGTGATCTTCGCGCAATATCTGAATATAGTTTAATCCCGGATGAAATGCCCCCAAATCAATATTGGGGTATTCATCTACGGCAGCATCGCTGTACGGTCCCACTGCGCCAAACTTATACTGTCCGTTGACCCAAACATAGATACCATTGTCTACTCCCAAACTGGCAACGACGCTGGAATAACCGGTTGTGCCTGCATCAACCACATAGATGATGGCTGTTTCATCATAAACAGTCCAACCCGCAGGAATGGGGGTCAATCCCGTCCAGGCAGTAGCCAGGGGAAGGGGATTCGGCGACAACCAAGTATTGCCAAGAATACTCGAACCATCTGACCAATCAGGTTCACAGGCGGGGATCAGTGTCGGATCGGCTGGAGGAACCGGGAAACTGTTATTCGGAGCGTTGTTGACCGGATCACTATTATTCAGAACAGTGCCAAGTGAAGAATTGTAGTACCCATGTGTACTATTGGTGATGATATCGCTATAACTTGCGTCGGGAATGCGCGTTGCGTAGCCACAAATCAGTGTCGGGGTCAGGCTTGGCGTATAACTTGACGTGGGCGTAGGCGATGCTGTGGCAGTATAACTGGGACCTGGCGTAGGCGTATTACCTGGTGTATGCGTGTTGCTCGGTGTAGCAGTCGGACTGAGTGGCACATAGCAGAATGTGTAGAATGCCAGTTTTTCAAACGACCAGCGCAATTCGATGTAAGACGACGTGGTAATAAACGAAGTATCCGGGCGCGGTGTAAGTTGCTGCCCGTTCGTGCCATCAGGAGTATTCGCTGATTGAAATACTGTGTGGCTGGCACCCGGATGATTGTTCGTCGTGAATAACACGCGCCACTGTCCCGTTGGACTGGGTGGTAACTGGAACCAGGCAGCAGCCGTTGGTGTCCCTGAGTTCGACAGACTGGCATACATACCATCTGACCAATACACTTCGGCATCACCGTCAGTCCATGCACTCTGTTGCCAACCCTGCGCACCACCTGTCCGCCAGTCAATACACACAATCCCATAGGGCAACGTTGGCGTCAGAGTCGCGGTAGGGCTACTCGTCGCTGTAGATGTATTCGTCGCCGTATGGGTGAATGTTGGCGTATGAGTGTTCGTTGCTGTATTGGTTGGTGTCGCGGTGGCGGTATTGGTAGCAGTCGCCGTGTTGGTCGCAGTATCGGTAGAGGTTGGCGTGTAACTCGGTGTAAAAGTCGCCGTATTGGTAGCAGTGGCAGTCGGTGTATGCGTAAAAGTATTGGTCGCGGTGAACGTGGCTGTTGGCGTACTGGTATAGGTTGCTGTGTAACTCGGTGTAAAAGTCGCTGTCGGTGTATGCGTTGGTGTGGCTGTTGCGGTATTGGTATTGCTTGCGGTGAAGGTTGCTGTCGCCGTTGGCGTATGGGTCTTGCTGGGCGTAAAGGTGGCAGTATTCGTAGATGTGCGTGTTGCTGTGCTGGTCGCCGTCGTCGTGTTCGTCGCCGTCTGGGTTGGCGTTGCGGTTTTTGTTGCGGTCAGCGAAGACGTCAGCGTGTTCGTTGCCGTCGGCGTGTTGGTGCGTGTTGCTGTGCTGGTTGCGGTATTACTCGGTGTTGCGGTGCGCGTACTGGTTGGAGTCGCCGTCGGCAGCACCACAGTGACATCATCCTGTGTACTAATGTTCGGATCGTAGAAAATAGTGATCCGGTCAGCGGTCGTGGTACGCTGCGGATTGAGATATGCCGATTCTGCCGGGTTCTGATAGGTCGCGGGCGTGACTGACGACGCAATGTGAACGGTATAGCGGATGCTTACCGAACCACCACCGGGAATATCGAATGCACCCCACGCCGGTTTGGAATCGCCAACCGTCGGGTCGGCGGTTCCGGTACGGGCAGCACCACCCGCATAATTGATGAGCAGGGTCGATTCATAGGTGAACCCGGTTGGAAGCTGGTTGGCAATGAAGGTACTAATCAGGCTACCACGTCCAGCCGTATTCCACACGGACATTTGATAAGTGGCGGTTGTTCCCGAAACGCTATTCGTAACAGTTGGGGTAAAGGTAAAGTTGTCGATACCGGGTGTCGGTAAACAATTATACCCGGCGATGCTCGTGGTCAGTGCGCTGCTGGAAATGCTCGTATTGGAATAGCCAGCTTGCCCGTTAGCTGCACCGTTGGCCGATGTCGGAGATTTTGTGTCAACGCCGCTCGTTCCGCCGCTAACGTCGATAGTCGCCGTGCCAGAAAGCAGAACAGCGCCACCGCCACCACCACCACCCGGACCATAGCGGTTGTTAAACGGATGAACAGTGGAGGAGCCACCGTTCCCGCCATGTGCCGCAATCGAGGCATTAATGGAACCACTGCCAACGACAATCAGCACACTGCCGCCCGCACCACCACCAGATGCACCATCCTCAGTTGCATTGTCGGCGTTACCACCGTTGGCAGTGATAGTTCCACTCCCACTAGTCGTATTGGCGCGAATCAAAATGATTCCACCACCCGCACCACCGCTTTTAGGGGTATTGGCATCCAGATGACCAGCGCCGCCGCCACCGCCGAGTACCAGTTTGGTCCCGGTTGGGGTGAATGCCGCACCACCGCGCCCGCCATAGGCGTTATCATTGATAGTTAGGCCGCCACTACCGCCAGCACCGCCGTTCCCACCACCTGCGCCACCGGAGTTATGTTCATTGCCACCACCACCTGCATTGCCCGGTGCGCCCCGGTTGAGACTGCCTGATGGATAGCCCTCGACGCCAGTGTCTGTCACTGTACCTGAACTGGTGGAGGCTACATAACGCGGTGTCCCGGCTGTACCTTCGCCTTTGGATGCGCCGTAAAGAGAAGCGGTTCGATAAAAATTATTTCTTTCTGTCGGTGAGCCATCGTTCTTGCCACCACCACCCCGGAAGCCCAGCCCGGAAACATTCACCGTCTGGCTATTCCAATTCAGGCTCCCGGCAACGTCCATAACCACCACGCCGCCAGTTGCGCCGTCCCATGCCTGTGCGGTAACCGTTCCAACAAGGGTCGCACTGGAATACTGCGGCACACGAATGACCTGATAAGTGCGCTTCCCATGCCCGCTACCGCCATCGACAAAGGCTTCTGACAGGTAGCCGTTGACAAGTCCGCCATTATTCGCACCCTTGAGATTGAGCGTGCCGCCACTCAGCGAAATACTGTTGGTCGCTACCGCATATTCAAAATTACCAGCAAGGAAGTTGCTGTTGGCGAGGTTTCCTGCCCCGGTGCTGTTGTTTGCACCATAGGCATCGGAATCGGCGACATTGATATCGGCAGCCTGCATTTGGATGACCAGCAGCAAATCGCCTGCTGAAATAGTTGTTCCGCTGGCTGCTGCTCCCAGAGAAATGGAAGTCGCGCCTGCGGAAGCTGAAGCTGTTGCCGGGAAATAGGTATTGACAATACCAGAAATACTGGCCGGGCCGCTCATACCCGGCACTGCACAAATGCCACTTTCGAGGAATGCCGAATTATTAAAATATAGAGATTTTTGTGGATTGGAAGAAAGGGATTGCTTTGGCTTTTCTTCGCTTCTGGCAGGTTGAATGGAACTTGCCGCCAGTGCGAGGGCATTGGTGGTGTAGCCGGGTATAAAATTTACCAGAATTACAATGATAATTACTATAGATATGAGGCGTTGTACACGTGAGAGCATGAATCACTTCGTTAAAATGAGCGGCGATAAGACCGTGAAAAGTGTAAAACAGTTTCTGTCAAAAGCAAGGGGGACTTAAATTTTATTTATCTTTTCCTGATATGCGAACAACAAAAGTATCTATCATGTCGTATTTGTTTTGTGATCCTGATGTTAAATCCTGTATGTACAGTTGCTACACTTCCTCGCCCGGTTCCCCCGCAATCAGGCGGAACTGTTCCAGCGCCGCTTGCAAATCATCCATGATCTCGGCGGCGATCACCTCCGGGTCGGGCAGATTGGCGCTATCTTCCAGACTTTCATCGCGCAGCCAGAAAATATCCAGACTGACTTTATCGCGCGCCATAATCTCAACATGGTTTAGTATCCGGTTTTCCAATTCGTGACCATACGCTATACTGAAATCACTTGCGCTGACCCAAATGCGGATGCACTATGCCAGACCTACCCTTGACGCCAGACCAGTTTCGTCGTCTCGTTCACCTGACCGCGACCCGTGCGGGCATCCTGACCACATTGGAACGCCAGAATCTGCTTGATCTGGCTGGGTTGAATGAATTCGCCCCTCGGCTCGATTTTTCGACACCCGCCCAAACTTTCAGTGCGCAACTTATCCGTACCCTGCAAGAACACGGCACATTACGCCAGACTGGACAACCGGCGCTGGTATCCCTGTTGCGCGAACTGGCAACCATCGTGCAGGGACATGAAGACGAAGCTGAATTCATTGCCACTTTGTTGGCTCCCTATGACAAGCTACGCACCGCGAGCGCTGGCAAGCGGCTCAAAGTGTTCGTGAGCTATCGACGCAAGAGTTGGGCATTCACGCATCGCATGGCGGGTGACCTGAAACAGGTATTGGATGCCGATATTTTCGTGGATATCACAGGGGTGGATCAGGCTAATTTCGCGGACAGTATCCTGAGTCATCTGCGTGTTGCAGATGTGGTGCTGCTGGTTGTGTCGGAGTTCACCTTCTCGGAACGGATACAGGAACCAAATGACTGGGTGAGGCATGAAATCGCGCTGGCGCTGGAATTGCGAAAGCCCATTGTACTGATCGCGGTAGAGGGACTGTTTCCACCTGCCGCCGCTATGTTGCCGCCGGACATTCGCGGTGTGACGCGAATGCAGGGTATCAAATTCTACCCGGAATTCTGGGAAGCAGCGCTCACGCAACTGGCAGAGTTTATACCAAAGGTTGTTACAAGTCCTGTGCCAGACATAGCACCACCACAACAACCCGTGAACCCATCAGACTCACCTGCACCTGTATCACCGGATTACGCGGCACAACTGCAACAGGCTATTGACCTGATGGAAAGCGATAACGGTATCGCTGCTCTGCCTTTGCTGGAAGCGCTGAATGCTGCCCAATATCGCCCGCGTGTAGTAACACCGATGCTCACACACGCCCGTGCTGATGCGGCCAAACACCAGAAAAAAATGGAAGCGGAGCGTGCCAGAGAACAGCACCGGATACGGCTACAGGACAGCTATGACGAAATCGCTATGCTGGCGCGTACCAGGCGCACCGTTGACACAGCGCGTCAGGAGTGGGCGCAATTCGTCGAGAGCTATCCCGATTGGTACGCAATTCTCGGCAGCGATTCGCACGATCTGGATCGTGTCCTCAAGCCATTTACATTACCCTTGCTGGATTGGATTCCAATTCCAGCAGGGCAGGTGAAGCTGGAGCGTGGCTGGGATGGCAATAAATATTCAAGCGAAACATCTGGAGAGTTCGAGGTAGCCCCTTTCCAGATTGCGAAATATCCGGTAACAAATGCTCAGTTTCAAGCCTTTGTTGACGATGGTGGCTACCGTGAAGATCGCTACTGGAAAGACCTGGCACAGCGAGAAACGACAGCCGCTGAACCAGCATGGAACGATGCAAACTGCCCCCGCGAAAGAGTGAACTGGTACGAGGCTGTAGCATTTACACGCTGGCTGAGTGTCAAACTTGGGCGCGTTGTCCGTTTGCCACGAGAGATAGAATGGCAATGGGCAGCGGTTGGGGATACAGGCTGGGCATATCCCTACGGGAATAGTCCCGACGCCAGCAAAGCCAACACAAATGAAAGCAAAATCGGGAGAACGACCCCCGTAGATCAATATCCGCAGGGAGCATCGCCCTTCGGTGTGATGGATATGAGTGGTAACGTTTGGGAGTGGTGTCTGAATATTTTTGCTGATCCGAAAGTGGCGAACATTAGTTCTGTTGAGCCGCGGGTGGTTCGTGGTGGTTCGTGGAACTACAATCAGTACCTCGCTCGCGCTGCCTCCCGTAACTGGAACCCTCCGGACAATCGTAACTCCAATATCGGCTTTCGGGTGGTTTGCGTCCCTTCCGGGACGCTCTGAACTCTGATCCCTCTGATGTCTGGACTCTGATCCGGCGCTTGCGCGCCGGGTATTGGAGATGGAGCGAGCAGCGCGAGCGGAGCGCCACCAAATTCGGGGACATTCAGCGGGGACGTAATGGATGGGCATTGAAAATATGCTGGCGCAAGCCCCATGTATCCCCATAGCGTACATGGTTGATCCAGCCTTGCACACTGGCGTCTAATTCCGCAAAACTGATTTGCCCAGCCTGATAGAGATCGAGGTTATGGGCGAGCCGCTGCGTAAAATGGACAGCGTTGCGCGCTTTGAGACGGCGACAGTGCGGCCAGACGATCCAGCCCAGCCACGCAATCCCCTCGGTAACAGGCATGACCTGCGCTTCCGGGTGAGCGGTGAGTCGCAGTTCTGCCAGTTTAGACTCGACAGCGCGTTTCCATCCCCAAAGTTCGCGTTTGCTGTTGCTGAACAGCACGAAATCATCGACGTAGCGCAGATAGCCACTGACGCCCAGTTCGCCAACCACGAAGTGATCCAGCGGGTCCAGATAGCAGTTCGACCAAAATTGGCTCGTCAGATTGCCGATAGGCAAGCCACGTGGACGATGGATCGCCCATAGATCATCGCCGGGAAACCAGACCATTGGATATTCGTCCGCAAGAATCCCTGCGCCGCTCGCAAGGATCAGATCGATGAGCCAAAGCGTGCGCTCGTCTGCAATACGCGACGCCAGGATCGAACGCAAGATGGCATGATCCAATGCCGGAAAGTGCTTCACAATATCCATTCGCAGCACGTAGCGGTAACTTTGCGCGCACCTTTGTAACCGATCCAGGGCGCGGTGTGTCCCCTTGCCTTTGCGGTTCGCATAGCTGTGAGCAATGAACGCCGCCTCAAAAATCGGCTCGATAATCTGGCACAGGGCGTGATGAACAACCCGATCCCGAAACGGCGCGGCGCTGATTTTCCGGCGTTTTGGCTCGTGGATGTGGAAGTGGGTGTACGCCCCCGGTTGATAACGCCCATTACTCAAATCCGTTTGCAACTGGATCAGGCGATCAGCGACGTTAATCTCGAACCGTGCGGCTGGTGAGTGTCCACGCTTGCCCCGCGCCGCGTTGTGCCACGCTTGCCAGAGGTTTCCCCATGCGCTAATCCTTTTCCAGCTATCGTTCTGGTCGATGGCTG
Organism: uncultured Anaerolineaceae bacterium; assembly: GCA_964432445.1. Classification (GTDB taxonomy): domain Bacteria; phylum Chloroflexota; class Anaerolineae; order Aggregatilineales; family UBA2796; genus JBBRMW01. The sequence continues at coordinate 5,179 of CAYSOC010000120.1, read as the reverse complement.
TCATCAACAGGAAACACCTTATGAATCATGACCCGATGGTGATCTTCGTCCGCACGTTCGATCTATTGACCTGGCTGCTACCTCACGCCGAAAAATTTCCTAAAGCCCAGCGGTTCATCGTGACCCAACGCCTGCTGAACGCCGCCCTCAACTTTCAGGAAGCCCTCTTCGATGCCAACGCACAGACTGGACGCCGCAGGCTGGAGGTTTTGGAAAAAGCCGACGCTGAACTCGGCAAACTCCGGTTGTATTTACGGTTGGTGTTCCAATGGCAATGGTTCAGTGAAGGCCAATATCAACATATTAGTGCCATGATCGCCGAGATTGGGCGCTTATTGGGAGGCTGGATCAAGCAGACACGCGGTTGAACGGACGAGCGCGCCTGCATCGGAGTGTTCTCATCAACGGGCGCGCTACTATCTGCCCGACGCCGTATTGCAGACGTGCGGCCCAGACCAACCCGCGCTTCTCCTCTGCTTCGCCTCGGTCTGCAAACTGTCGTCGGCAGACATTGCCGGAACCCGCCCTGGTTACCCGGAACAGGCCGCACTGACCCTACCATCGAAACGGCGCGATCAATACCACAGAAGGGACGGAGGAGAGTGGACGCAAACCACCCGAAAGCCGATATTGTTGTTACGATTGTTCGGATTGTTCCTGTTACGGTAGGCAGCGCGTGCGTTGTTCTGATTGTTGTTCCACGAACCACCACGAACCACCCGCGGCTGCTCTACGGGTCGCCTGACCGGATGCTTGCACACCCGATAGCCAGAGTATATCCTATTTTGGCGGCGGCGCTCCGCTCGCGCTGCTCGCTCCATTTCCAATGCCCGGCGCGAGAGCGCCGGATCAGAGGCCAGAGATCAGAGGGATCAGAGTTCAGAGCGCCCCGGAAGAGACGCAAACCACCCGAAAGCCGAGATTGCTGCTACGATTGAACGGATTGTACCCGAGACGGTAGGCAGCGCGAGCGTCGTCCTGATCGCTGACCCACGAACGACCACGAACCACCCGCGGCTGAATATTATCAAATCTATTACCCAATTTACTATCGAACTCCGTGAGTGTCCATTCCCAAACGTTACCACTCATATCGAACACCTCAAACGGCGACACACCCTGCGGAAAGATGCCCACCGCGCTGGTTTGCCGGATTCCAGTATCGTCCGTATTTGCTTTTTGGGGATCGTGCTTTCCCGAATAGGGATATTCACGCCCATCGGTCCCGCGTGCGGCTTTTTCCCATTCTTCCTCCGTCGGCAAGCGAATTTCGTAGCCGAGTCTGGCGCTCAACCAGCGGCAGAACGCCATCGCATCATACCAACTCACACGCTCACGGGGGTGATTCCAGTATTTGAATGCCTGGTTGCCGGGGCCTGTCTGCTGTTGCGCCAGGCCATCTGCGTGCAATCCCTTCCACCACCGTCCATCGTTGAATCCGTCTGGCGCGTCGATGAAGGCCTGAAACTGCCGATAAGTAATGGGGTAACGGGCAATCTTGAAACCAGCTAACTCCCGTTTCTCACCATCCTGATACAAAAACTCGCCAGCAGGCACTTCGCGCCACTCAATATCGGGCAAGCCATCCGCACGCAAGCCAACTCCGGGGCGGTTATCCAGGTCGGCCAGTCCCAACGCGCGCCCAATCGCCGCCCGTGCGCGAGGGTCGGGATCGCCTTTCAAATCGGTCAACCGAGGTATCCAATGTGTGCGATATTGTTCCAATTTCGGTGAAGGAATGACCGCCCCGCTGCGGGCGATACACTGCGCGGCAACTTCCGGGTTCGCCTCTGCGACCCAATCGATCTGCTCTGGATACAGCCCGACCAGCAGCACTGTTGCCTCTTCCCAGTTGGTGCGTTCCCACCAGGTTCCCGGTTTCCAGATGTCCGTTGCGTTTAGCTTGCCAGCGCGGATCGCTTCATCCATATACCGTGCCGCGAAGTATTCTTGCAACAACTGGTGACTGAACCGGATTTCTACCCCGGTGGTGAGCAGGCTGGTACTCACCGCCAGATATAACAACCGTTCGTTCAGGATGCCGCGCACCGCGTCCAGCGGGAGTGACGTACCCGCGCTCAGATCACCATCCACCTGCGTGCGACGTACCTGCATCTCGAACGCGACGCGCTGCAATGCGGTTAGCAGTGCTTGCCCTTCAGCGGTGACGCGCACCTTATCCGTACCCGGTTCAAGTTGAGCCAGCTTTTCCCGCTTGAGCAAGACGTTCACGAATTGCTCGAACAGTTGCCCGCGATTGTCAGGCAGTTGCCCCTTGAATTGGATATATACATCCAGCAGCATCCGCAACAGGTAGGGGTTGCGTGCCAGCGTCAGAATTCCGGTAGGATGATCCCGAAGTTCGCGCCATTTCTGCCAGCCATAATAGAATGTCTTGACGAATTCGCGTTTCCATTCCAAATTATCTGGCAAGCTGTCTGCCAGCCAGAAGGTGTTTTCCCAATCTGACAAACGCCTGGAGAATAATTCGCGGAAACGTGCCTCAAAGCGTTGCGCATCGGGATGTAACAGTTTCCAGAAGAAAGTGCTGCCACTATCGGCATCCAGGGCGCGCTGTGCAAAATCGCGGATACGGAGCGGGTCAAGCGGACGAATCAGCACCTTGTGCAGATGCAGGCTTATCGGATAGTCCGCTTCACGACAGGTCACAACAGCCATTACGTCGGGATGCGCCTTGATGAATGCCTCTACCTGTGGGTATTTCGACGTGCGCTGATCGGCGGGGAACTCATTGAGGCCGTCAAACAGCAATACCACGCGCTTCGCGGCGAACAGGGCATCCAGATGTGCGGCGAGTTCGCCCAGTGTCCGACGCAGGAAAGACGCGAACAGTTCGGCGGGATCGTCCCAGTTGCCCAGTTTGACGAGCAGCGGAAGCGGCGCATCCGGGTCGCTCAGAGCCGCCGTATAGAGCGGCTTGGCAAGTGCGCGCAAGGTATGCGTTTTGCCCGCGCCGGGTTCACCGAGGACAACCACACGGCGCAGTTCGGTAATCCTGCTCACAGCGTCGGTGAATGGCTCTGGCGGGGCATCATTTTCCATAGCATCGCCGGGTACATTCCGAAGCACTGCGAATTCCTGCCGCATGGCAAACTGATCCCAGTGGTCGCGGATGGTGCGTTGTGCCTGTGTCACCCCGCCGAGGGTTGCATATTCCGCCAACTCGAACCGTTCCAGCCGGAAATCATCGAAGCGTAGCCGATCCAGATACGCCAGTTCGTGTTCCCGCCGGGTAGGCCGTCGCGGGGGCAGACCGGGATCGCTCTGTGCAGGAGCCGGGAGCGCCGCCAGTAACGCTGCCACCGCCTGCGTATAAGCCAGTTGGTCGAAGCGAATGCCCTGATAGCGATGCAGCCCGAAAAAGCGGTCATTGTCGATCACATCTTCGCGCAGGATGGGAATGATGAGTTTGTGCCGCGTGCGCGCCCACTGAATTTCGTCCCAGACATATTCACTTTCAAGCGCCCGATGGGTACACACGACGACCAGTGCATATGACTGGTTGAGTCCTTCGCAGATTGCCCGTTGCCAGTCTGAGCCACCCTTGATCCGTGATGTATCGACCCAGCACGCATGTCCCGCCGCTTGCAAATCGCCGATTAACTGATCGGCGAAGGCTTTATCGGCGTGCGAATAGCTGATAAAGACGCTCGCCGTGCGCTCGACAGCAGGCGTTTCAATGCTCTGCAGTGGCGTGTGGACGGGACGCGACGGCGGTGGTGTGACAGTGGACATCTGACACTGGTCATCGAGGATACGCTGCCAATAGTCAATTTCGGCGTGCTTCTCGATGCCACAGCGTGTCCGCACCGTCCCCAGTAGTGCCGAGAGCGCATGTTGCTGTTGGTGATTATCACCGTCTTCTGCCAGACACCCGATTTTCTGGATCAGGTCGGCAATGCAATGGATTGTAAAGACTTCGGCATTACCTTCAAAATTCATCTGGTGGAGCGGACGCGGATCACGTAGGAAATACGCCTCGACAAACAACGCTTCACGCTCGGCGCGGTCATGTACATAAGGCAACAATAGCGGTTTAAGGCGCGTGATGAGGTCTTGAGGGAGTGACGCTGGCATAAATAATACCCTGATCCCGGAAACAGTCCGACAACCAAGTCAAGTATAACCATTGTGACGCTTGTTTACACAGCGTCTGCGGGGTGGGCGCCAAGAGATTGTACAATAAATTGGTTGTCAGTATGCGACCTCCACACCCTATCCAAAGTGGTGATTGCGTCCCGTAACCGCACGAAGCTGTGTTAGGGTTATGCAAGTTCCGAATATACACTTGTATAGATTTCTTCTATGCAAAATGGATCACTCGAAATGATAAATTTTCTGAAGTTTGAAATGGCGTCAATATCGGCGTATTTCAGATTAGTTCCGATAAAGCAGTTTGCCAAAAGTAATTAAAAATATAATCTTCTGGGGAGAATACCTATTAGCGTTTTAGCCGAATATTGATTGTAAATGTCATACTCGGTCTTGATATCTATGTTTAAATAGACACCCTATTTCCCCTTATTGGTTGCGTCAGGAATGAGAACGCAATTGGATAAGCCGACAAAGATTAGGTCAGTTTGACCTTCAATCGACGAAAGTCAAGCCAAGTGAATTGCCCGCGCACCCGATCTGACTTTGCCTGCAAATATAAGAAAACCGCTCGTTTGGTCATGCCATCTTTCGATGCCATGACTGTAAGCGTATGTTCAATGAGCGTACCGGAACCAAGCGGCTTTCGATCTTTCCTCGTCAAAATCTCTGAAATTTTTCCAATACCTGAACAGGTGTTTACACCCCAGGAATATGGGGTGTAAACCGACTACAATACTCTTTAAACAGCTGAGGTAGTCAAATACAAATGGAAGTGAGACTCAAAAAACAGGTTCTTGAAATCCTTGCAGTTGGTCTTTTACAGCAACAGGATTTGGAGGAACGACAAGCCAGTCAACCCGTGACACAACTCAACCCGTATGTCCGACACGCCTGGGAGCAGATTTACGCAACCTGTATAGAAAACCGGATTGCGCCGCCGAGTAAGTTGCGCGAGTTGGTTTTATGGTTGTACACGCCCCTCGCAGAATGGGACGTTATTGTCGACGCACCCGAAACGGATCAGTCCCAATCTTTGCTGGATGAGGGATTGCCCACTGCGTTG
>CAYSOC010000119.1:14112-20513 GCA_964432445.1 uncultured Anaerolineaceae bacterium | reverse complement strand
TATAACGATCAGGCGTTCAAGCCGTATATGCGCCGGGAGAAGCCGCTCACGCTGGGGAATGTGCCGTTCCTGTTGTTCCGCGAAGAAGTACAGTTTCGCGCTTATTTGCAGGGGTTGTATCCGAAGGCGCGCTATGAGGCGCTTATTGATAGGGCAGGTTTCCGCGCTGTGCTGACGCCAGAGAGTGTGCAAAAATATCGGAATGGGTCGGCGCATACGGAAGATCAGGCCGAAGCGGATGCTAAAGCAGCGCGGGCGTGGGCGGTCAAAATATTGGAGTATGTATAATTAACGGCATAGAAGGCGTGAGGTCGGTATTGGAAGAACTCTTCAAAAACCCGACGTTTCTTCTAATTGATCTTAAAAATATATTGGATCGGCTAGCTTCCTGACCTATGCACATCCCCTATGTAATCGACAATATCGAGCATTACCTCGCAGACGTGTTGAATTATCTGCTCGCCCGCGAAGCTGGTCAGGAACTGGATATTGCAACAGCATATTTCAGTATCCGGGGATTTCAACTGCTGCGTGAGAATATCTCGTCCGTAAAGTCATTTCGACTGCTGATCGGGGATGAACCGCATACAGCGGAAAAAGTGGGGTTGCGCCCGGATGCAGCCGCCTTCCTGCGCGGCGAATTGAATGCGGAACCGCTGCGCCCGGAAACCCAACGATTGGTTGAGGAAATTGTTCGCTTCCTGCGTCGGGATGATGTACAGGTGCGGTTATATCTTGGTCACAACCCGGCGCAACAGGGCAAGCGGAGATTTCTGCACGCCAAGTGCTATCTGTTTTATGGAGCGATCAAAAGCCAACACTCCTTTTTAGATCGATTTACGCCGTTGGTTGGAATTGTCGGGAGTAGTAATTTCACTGCACCGGGATTGACAACGAATCGTGAACTCAATCTGGTGCATAAAACTTTGCTCGATGCAGAGGATATTGACGACGAACAGGCACGTTCAGAAGTGTCGCGGCATTCTGCGCTGCGGCTAAATACGGGGATCACGCCCGACAATCAGCGGATGCTCAAGAGCGAAGTGGGTGCGCGCGCTATCCTTGATCTTGCCCATTGGTACAACGCGCAGTGGGAGCAGGCCACAGATTTTAAGCCAGATTTGATTGACCTGCTCGAAAACTCCAAATTTGGTGGGCGTGAATATACCCCCTATCAGATTTATATGAAGGCGCTCTACGAATATTTCAAGGATGATCTGGATACGACGCAGGATAGCCCTCTCACCCGTTCGATAATCGATCTTGCAGAGTTTCAAGAAGATGCAGTCAGGCGCGCACGGCGTATTCTGGCCCGTTACGACGGTGTGATTATTGGTGATTCGGTGGGACTAGGCAAGACATGGATTGGGAAAAAGCTGCTTGAAGATCGCGCCTATCATTTGCGACAAAAGGCATTGGTCGTTTGTCCCGCAGTTCTAAAGCGGATGTGGGAAAATGAACTGAGTGCGGCCTCCATTGCAGCGGTGGTATTGACACAAGAGCAACTCGGTCAGCGCAATTTTGATATGTCTCGTTATGTTGATGTGGACGTTATTGTCGTCGATGAAGCGCACAATTTTCGCAATCATCGCGCGCAACGCTATCAAAACCTCGAACTATTAATCACTGCCAATAATCGACGTGGACGCGGCGGTGAACGAAAAAAAGTGATTTTGCTTACGGCAACGCCAATCAATAACGGGTTATTCGATCTCTATAATCAAATCAACTTGTTTACGGGAGGTGATCGTGCTTATTTTGCCGCAGCGGGAATTGGAGATTTATATCGCTATTTTTTATCAGCCAGGCAGAAATCCATTGAGGAAGGCAGTATTCAGATTTTCAATCTGTTAGAAGAGGTGGTGATCCGTAGAACACGCCAATTTATCAAGCGTGCCTATCCCAACGCCACTATTCGGGGTAAAAAAGTCTCCTGGCCTGAACGCCGTTTACATACCATTCATTATGATCTGGAATCGACCTACGAGGGTTTCTATACAGAAATCGTTAAACGAATTGACGGATTATCTCTTCCCCATTACAACCTGGAATCGTACAAAAAGAAGGGGGAACAACAGGACGATTTTGAACTAGGCCGTCAGGTTGGTATGGTTGGCATCTTCAAAAGCCGTTTTCTGAAACGACTGGAATCTAGTATTGAAGCGTTTGGTATTTCGATCCGGCGTGCGCTGGAATTTGCCAAAACGTTTGCCGAATATCTTCAGGATGATATTGTTCTGGACGCCGCTTCATTCCGAACTGCCATGTGGCTGTTATCCAGCGACGATGAAGATAGTGATGATGAACTTCCCATATCGCGGGCTGATGAAATCGATACTCATGAAATTGCTCGACAAATAATTGAAACCTTGCCGCGCTTGGATTCAACCAAATATGATCGCCGCAAGTTACACCGTGATCTAACGGCAGACATCGAGGCATTGACTGAAATATGGCACGCCATTGGACACATTCGACAAGGTAGAGACGCCAAACTTCAACGCTTGAAAGACTTGCTTGGAACAGAATTACGCGGTCGTAAAGCATTGGTCTTTACCTACTATAAGGACACTTCACGATACCTCTATCGCGCCCTTTCATCGGATGCAGAGTGGTTGGATGAAATTGGAAATCCTCATATCCGACGAGTGGACAGCAGCGTAAAAACGGCAGATCGCTCCAAAATCATCGACGCCTTTGCGCCTGAGGCTAGCGGGCATCCCGCGCTCAAGGGAACTTCTCAGGAAATCAATGTTCTGATAGCTACCGATGTCATGTCTGAGGGGCAGAATTTGCAGGATTGTGGGGTATTGATCAATTACGATTTGCATTGGAATCCAACGCGCATGGTGCAGCGTGCTGGACGTATTGATCGCCTCGGTTCACCCTTTGAGGTCTTGGATATTTGCAACTTATTTCCCGAAGCCAAACTTGAAGAGTTGCTGAGATTAGTTCAAAGCTTGACTTCAAAAATTGAAGTAATTAACCAGACTGGATTTTTGGATGCCAGTGTGCTGGGGGAAGTGGTCACGCCGAGGGATTTCAATACCCTCAAGCGTATTGCAGCGGAAGATAATACAGTCATTGAAGAGCAAGAAGCATTTTTGGAGTTGGCAAGTAGCGAGGCACTTCTCGCACAACTCCAGCGTGTCCTGGCAACAGAGGCTAATAAATGGCTGACTGATTTAGATGATGGTATTCATTCTGGCATTTACCGTAACCATATGCGTGGCATATTTATGTACTTCACGGCTCCACATCCCGATGGAGAAGGACGTCAGCATTTCTGGCGCTACTACGACATGGCACGTCGAGAAATTATTGAAAATCGGTATACCATTATGCAGCTTATCGCTTGTGTTCCTGATACGCCTCGCTATCCACCACCTTATTCAGAGGTAGATATTTTCGCCATCCAGGAGCGCATCATCGAGGATGTTCTACAATCCGTAACACAACAACAGGCCGCCGCAATCGCTCCAAAAATTGTTGCACCCGAACAAATAACTGTTTCGGAACTTCTGCGGGATTATGCGGATCACGCCCAAACAAATCGAGATGAAATACGTGAGATGCGAAAATTTCTTAAACAACCATTTCCGGGGGCGTATGTTAAACGGTTACGGATTGCGCTCAACGACTTCAAAGTTAGCAAAAATATTTTGGATTTGCTGTCTATCCTGCGCGATCTTCAACAAGTCTACGGAATTGTTGAACAAGTTGAACCAATACAACAATCCTTTGGTCGTGAAGATTTACATTTAGTGTGTTATGAATATGTGTGGTGGTAGGGAAGTTGCACGAGAGCCTTGCAAAGTAATGAATAGTTGGATAATAATGACGACGCCAACCAGAAAATTGCTAACGCCGGTTGCACCCAGGCCACTTACGACAAAGGGAAGTGGCGGTGAGTGGCCTTGTTCGACGAATTGAATGCGCTCCTTCTGTACTACCCGCAGTATTTATCCACCGCAAAAACGGCTTACCTGCCTTGACCGCCCTCGCCGGGCCTTCGCTGGAAACCGTTGCTCCCCGGTTTGTTTGGCCTTTGCTATCCCTGTGTAGTCACTTCTGCTCCACCACGCCTTGCAATTAATTCACATCCATTGCGAGTTCGTTATGCGGAATTACGTCTGCCGATTTACAACATTCTTTAGTCTATGGATAGCCATACGACGTGATTCCTATGCTGCCGTTGTTTCTCCGCCGAGCAGGGTGAGAATTTCGCCTGTGATATAGCTTGAATCAGCTTCCGATGCGAAGAACACATATGCAGGAGCAATTTCTTCTGGTTGCGCCGGGCGCTTCATGGGCGTATCCTGTCCATGAACAGCAGCCTGATCAGGTGATTTGTCGGATACGTTTAGCGGTGTCCATACTGGTCCGGGAGAAACGCAATTTACGCGAATCCCTTTTTCTACCAGATTCTGCGCGAGCGATTTGGTGAAAGCGTGAATTGCCCCCTTGGTCGAGGAATAATCCAGAAGGTGTTTATTACCTTCCAGCCCTGTAATTGATCCGGTGTTGATGATTGCACTGCCTTTTTTGAGATAGGGCATTGCTGCACGCACCATATAAAAGTATCCGAAAATATTGGTGCGAAAGGTATGATCCAGTTGTTCATCTGTGATGTCTTCGATGCTTTTCTGGCTATTTTGAAAGGCAGCATTGTTCACCAGAATATCCAGATGCCCGAAGACGTTCAATGTTTCCTCGACGATTCTTTGACAGGTTGCTGAATCGCCTACATCGGCAGGCAACAGCAAAGCGCGACGCCCTTCCCGCTCAATCACGCGCTGAGTTTCCTCGGCATCGTCTTGTTCTACAGGAAGGTATACAATAGCAACGTCCGCACCTTCACGCGCATAGAGTACCGCCACCGCACGCCCGATACCGGAATCACCACCGGTAATCAGCGCTACTCTACCCGTCAATTTGCCAGACCCCTTATAGAGCGGAGCTTCATATTCGGGGCGCGGGTGCATTTTGGATTCGATGCCAGGTTTTTCCTGATGCTGTGGCGGAAACGGTGGCTTTGGCTCTTTGTTCAGTTTCGCTGCCATTTGAATTCTCCTTTTATCTCGGACATTCATTCTTCAATGAGATAGCGTTCGCCGTTGACTTCCAGAATCAGGCGTCCTTCACCATCGAAAAACATGCCCTGATCCTCGAAAACTTCAACATCGTCCTCTTCGATCTCGTCATAATCCAGTTTTGTTGCGCGCTGCTTCAACTTTTCCAGCCGTGAACCGTCATTTCCATCAGGGCGATCCACATTTGGATTCAGCCAGCGGCGCAACGCTTCAAACCGAACGTCGGGTTGAGTGGCCGTATCTGCGGCAGTGTTCCAAAGCTGGTCATCGGTAAGCAGATTTAAGGCTTGAAACGAGTCGACTCTCATGGGATAGTTTCCTGTTTGATTTTGCGGGGTGATTGTTTAAGTTCGATTTCCTGATAGCTATATTTGCCGCGTATGCTCTCATTGAAATATTTGCCCTTTGATGGGGCAGTGAGCATGGCGTTATAGACTTCTTCCGGGACGTTGTAGTATTGATAAATTCGCCCGCTTTCAAATCGAATTTCTAGTACGCGCGAATAACCGACTGCATCAATGACTGTGGATTCCACATCCTGTCGCTGCATAGCATTCCTCCCAAAAACGTGGCAAAGAGCGCTGGATTTAATTTATGCTTTTTTAGCTAAAAATGTCCCAAAGACGGGCTTGCAAATTCCTAAATTTGAAGAGGGAATCACCGGAACGATAAACAAAAAAGGGCGAACTGTGTCGAACAGCCGCCCTTTATATGCGATTCTTCAGGGGTTAGTCTGCGCTGCCTGAATCGTCTGGCTGACTATGTACAGGCGATGCGCTGCCATAGACAATAATGTTGCTCACTGGAGAAGGCATATTGCCGCTGGCGATCCATTTGCCACTGATCGGCTTGCTGCCTGTTGGCCCGAACGCGAAAGTGATAAAGTTTGTGGTAGCGGAGTTAGTATTGCTCAGGGTGAATGTTCCCGTCCCCGAATTATATGCTCCACTGGTACTCGTCTGGTTGCCATCCCAATCGCCTGCAAATGGAATGTTTGTGCCGATATTCCAGCTATAGCCCACATCGCTCACGGTGATCCCTGATGGCTGACCGTTATTGCTCAGATACCATTGTTTTGTGCCGGGACGATAGACACCAACTGCATCCAGTCCATCTCCGTTCCAGTCGCCTGCGAATGCGGTATCGCCAGGGTTGCCGAACACGGCAAAGTAATCGGAGAACCCATTGGATACGGCGACTTTCTGATAGAGCAAACCATTCGTGGGGCGGAATACGCCGATACCGTCATGATTCATACCGCCTGTCCAGCGACCTGCAAATGGGGTATCGCCGGGGTTGCCGAATATC
>CAYSOC010000119.1:0-14102 GCA_964432445.1 uncultured Anaerolineaceae bacterium | reverse complement strand
ATCGCTGTATAGACAACCTGCGGCGTGAAGTTCGAGTCAGCCAGGTAGAAAACTCCGGTACTGCTCCGATACACGCCAACCGTATCTATCCCATCTCCGTTCCAATCGCCCGCAACTGGAAGATCGGAAGCATCGCCGCCAAGCGTAATAACAATATCTGCACCGCCTGTGGTATTGCTATTGCGAAGATAGAACTTCCCGGCTTTGTAGACGCCAATAGTATCGACAAGTTGCTGTGGCGCATCAACGGCTGTAATCTTGGTCATCTTTGGCAGGTTTTGAAACACGTTTCGCGCATAAACAGCGGCTTGTATACCAGACGAGAACCCGTTTTTGGAGGCCGTGGAACTTTCGATAGGCCATGTCAGGCTGCTATTATTGTCATTCCAGTTGAAATAGACCAATGCCTTGATGCGTGGAAACTGCGTGGGAATATCTGCCAGCATCTGTTGCATCCACTGGCCTTTTTTCGTGCCGCCGTCTCCATATTCAATTGAACCCGTCTCGCCAATCATCAGCGGCTTGTTCGGGGTAATCGCGGTGATTTCCTGATAGCTGTCTTTGGAATTGCTGACCACAGCAGTATCGCCCTTGAAAACCTGTTTGAAGGAGAACCAGGGCATCGCGCCGCGCGTGAACTGATTGTAGCCATCCAGACACAGCCAATCGACATAGCCATCCCCCGGATAGACCTGTGACATAGGTGTCGTTAGCGTACTGCTGATATTAGGACACCATACCCACGTGGCGTTGGTTGCGCCTACCTGTGTAAAAATATCATGGACGTGTCGCCATGCACTGATAAATTGCGATGGGGTGTTGCCATTTAATTGCACCGACCAGGGAAACTGCCAGTAACCATTCATCTCCCAGTTGAAACGCAAAAAAAACGGATAACCCCACGTTTTGGCATCTGTCGCCCATTGACGGATGAAGGTATCGAAATCGCCGCGCGTGATATTCGACAGCTTATATTTTGATTGTATGCTTGCACAGCAAGACCACGACCCCCAATGCAGCATCGGGATTGAACCATGTAACCGTACATTCTCGAAATAGCTCTTCTGAAATTTGAGCATCGTTCCGGCGGGATATTCCCAGGGCGCACCCCATGCAATAATCGACATTCCTTTTTTGGCGATGTTTTGCTCAAAGTTGGCATAGAGACCGCCAGACTGAAAGTTTGCAGTATCGGGTGGCTTCCCATACAGGCTTGCACCCCAATAGATCGAACCTGCGGCAGCGGATGATGATTTGGCAGCGGCAGGTTGTATGAATAAAACCAGCAACGATAAAAGCACGAGGGGCAATACCGCCAGACGTTGAGACATTACATATTCTCCAATTGATCGAACCGAGGGACTGATAACAGTAAAGTTGAGGAGAAAATGACTAGCAGCTACCCGGAGCAATAACGTTCAGTATTATAGTAGATGAATTTTAGAAATAACCAATGGTACTATGGCTCTATAGGTTAGTATTCCTATGAACTAAATACATACGATATAAATTGGTTTGTTCTTTTTGATTATGGGAGCGGAGGAAGTTTTGATTCGCCAACTTTATAGAATACGAGCAGGCCAAACACACTGGGGTCTTTGTATGCCTCGTTGCTTCTACTGTTCACCGACCACGACAGGATGCTATCCCGATCCATGCGCGACGCTCCGTTGAGTTGAAACTCAAAGCCGAGTATGCTGCCGTGTTTTGGCTCAATATCCCAGAGGGAGTTTTTCAAAGGAAGCGAAACCTGTGCCGCATAGCCTGTCGTTGTTTTGAACACATACGCATGTGTACCCGCCTGTAGCGTCTGTTGTGTACTGATGATCGGTTCGTCTGCCGGACGCCCCAGATTCGCCGCCGGAATGTTTATATCCACTATTCCCGGTTGATAGCTGGTCAGCGTGAGATCACCTGTGGCATTCAGATAGAACTCGATGGAATCCTCATTCCAGTAATCCCGGTTGTGTGTTCCTGCGATGATGTTTACATCGTTGGCAACAAACAGGAGATACAAATAATTTGTATCGGCAGCAGCGGCAAAAACCAGTATGCCGCCTTCCGCTGGATTCGCAGGGGGTTTTGATCCAGTCGTGAGCCGAACCAGCGGCAGGCCTTGCCATTGTGACAGATCGCCATCCAGTTTCATCGTTTTGGGAAAGGCAACAAAATAATGTTGCCCGCTGACTCCATCAGGAACGAGCGGTTGCACAGTATCTATAGATTGAAAAATATTAGTTACAGGTGTTGAATCCGCTGCCGTAAGAGATGGGGCAGGCACTTCAGCGCGCCGCTGCTGATATTTTTGTGCGGCTTCTTTCAGGATGATGGCGGCAGGACTGCCATCATTGTGAATATCGAACTGATCTTTTTTATCCTGCGGATACGCCCCGCTATCCATTTTGGAAGTCAGCCGCCAGTAGAGCCAGCCCGCACAGTGCGGATTTTTATAGATTGCTTCTGTCCACGCCCGATAGATTTCAACCTGGTTTTTGTCGCCTGCGGTATGCCCGAATTCTTCCAATAACACAGGCTTCTGTCGGCGTGCAGCAGTGCGACAGTGCTGCTCAATCAGTGTTGTAACCTGATCGGGAGGGATGCCAAGATGATCAGGATAGGCGTGCCATGTCCCGAAGTCCAGTGTCGGGATCGCCAGTTCGGTATAGGGATCACTGCCTGCCAGACCGCCATAAAATCCCTCTGAGCCAGAACTAACCAGATGATTCGGATCGACAGATTTCACATAGGCCGACATTTCCGCCAGCCATTGCTGCATGAGTGTAATCGAGGTAGTTTGCGGCTCATTCATCAAATCCCAACCGAAAATCGTCGGATCATCTTTATATTTTACGCCAGTGATTGTATTGGTATGCTCCAGAATGTGCGTCACCCAGTCGATATAATTCTTGCGCGTGCGCTGATCCCGAAAGAAAAAATCATAACGGTCTTCGTTACCGTACCACGCGCGCATTTGTTGCACACCACCCGTATATTCCCAGAAATCCAGAAATGACAGCAATATTTTCAACTTCAAATCGCGCGCTTTGGCGATTACATAATCCATTTTTTGCAGACCGTCCGGCCCGTCGTTCCACGCCATCGCCTTCGCTTCGGCATCCCAATACAGATAATAGACACCGTTCGTACCGAGATGGCTGCTATCAGCTTTGGACTTTGAATCCCAAATAGTACGGTTCGTTGTACCGTCTAGCGAACCAATCACCGGGCCAAAGAAGGTACGCACAACGTTGGCATTCATCGCGGCGGCATCGTTCAGAACGGCATCAACTTCTCCTTTTGATGCCCATGACAGGTAGTGGTTATTCATACCTGCGACATTATAGACAGTGTTATTGAGCATAAATTGCGTGCCGGAGCGAGTTACAAACCCCTCTGCTGCCGAGGCAGAACGGGGCAGAACGCTGATTAAAATCAGCAGGGCGAACAAAACTCTGAATTTATAAAGCATCCTGCTCACCCTTTTGGCACAGCCCATAATTTGATCATCCCGTCGTTGCTACCGCTGGCAAGGCGAAATCCATCCGCACTGAATGCCAGCGCGGTCACGGCAACAGTATGACCTTTAAGAGATGCAAGCAGCTTGTTGTTCGCCAGATCATACAGACGAATGACCCCATCGTTGCCCGCCACCGCGATCACGCTCCAATCCGCATCGATTGCAACACCGGTGACAATCGCGGGTGGGTTACGCAGCACCGTTTTCACCGAGCCGCTGGCTATGTCGCGCACCAGAATTTCGCCATTGCGCGCCACACTAATCAATGTTTTCCCATCACTGGAAAGGAACAATCCAACAATCGGACTGCCTTCGCCTTTGAATGAGGCAATCTGGAAGTTGGTAACAGCTTCCCAGAACATCACCTGCCCAATTTCGTTTCCGGCAGCAACGCGCGTCCCATCGGCACTGAACGCGACTGTCGTAATCTCGAAGGCCGTCCCGCGTGGAACAGTCAACGTAAGGATTTTTGTGCCGTTGCCCAGATTCCAGATGATGACTGTTCCGTCGGCGTTCCCGCTCGCCAGCCGCGTCCCGTTGGAGTTGAACGCTACACTGGTCATTGCCTGTCGTCTGCCGTTTAGAGGGTTAACAGGCTGTTCCAATACGAAACGCTGTAATCCGGTTTTCGTTTCCAGAATCCGCACTGTGCCATCAGAACTTGGGGAGGCGATCAGCGTTCCATCCGGGCTAAAGGCAACGCCAACCCGATCCGTATTGCCTGTGAAATTTGTGCGTGGGGCAGTGGTTAGCGTATCGTAGACCCGAACCGTATTGTCATTGCTGCTGGTTGCCAGCGCGAACACATCCGGCGAAAATGCCATCCCGGTAATGGCCTTGCTGCCGCCGGAAAAACTGGCGATCCCGGTGGCCTTTTCTGCGTTGTCGGGTCTGAGCGGATCGAGGTTCTTTGTCAATTCCACCTGAATAGCCTGGAGCGTTGCTGTCGGGTTGGCAATGCCCAACGCGGTTGCTGTCAACAGCGGATCAACGATGGCAACACGGGTATTGTATTGCACATTGGCCTGTGTCTGGTTGGCGATTTCGGTCAACCGTTTGACGATAGCAGCATCGAGTGTCGCCTGTAACGCGGTGGCATCCGGTGCGGCAGGGGTTGGGGTGGCACGCGCCTGCGCCGTTGCCGTGAGCAATGGATTGATTAGTGCATCGCGCGTGGCATAGGTGGCGGCAACCTGTGTTTGCACCATAGCTACCTGCGCGATTTCCGTCCCGCGATTGGATACAGCAGTCGAAAGGGCAATCTGTTGATCGGTTGGATCGAGCGTAGGGGTTGGCGTTCCTGTTGGCGCATTTATGACTGTCGCGGTTTGGAGGGCATGTACCCGTGCATCTATCGTACTCACGAATGCCTGTGTTGCGGTGCTTGCTCCCTGTGTCTGGAATGCCTGCGTGAAGCGGCGATCTACAATGGCGTCGATGGTCTGCTGTACGTCTGTTTCGTTGGGCGTTGGCGTTGGTGTGAGTGTGCCGATTGGCATTGCCGTCGGCGCAACTTCGGTGATGCCTCCGCTGGTTTGCGGGTTAGAGCAGGCATTGAGCAGGAAAATCAGGCCACACAAGCCTGCCAGAGCATGAATACGACGCATAACGTTCTCCATAAACCGATCAGGATTGCAAAATCTGAACAACACGAATGACGACAATCGCCAGAAAAATCGCAAGCAGTGGGATAGAAGCAAGCGAAAACAGGCAACCCGATTGTGACAGGTTACGTGGTGGCGGTGTCTGAGCGAATTCACGCAATATCAGCACGAATAACAGCAGGCCGATCAGTGTGAATGCCAGCGGCGTGAGCGTACCTTCGGCGGTGACAAGCCACATCTGCCAGTCCATTAGCGGTTGATCGTCCGTACTACGCGCGCCGGAACGCCGAGCGCGACGCTGTTGGCGGGTATATCTCTGGTTACGAGCGCGTGCGCACCAATCACAGCATTATCGCCAATGGTCACGCCTTGCAGGATAGTCGCCTTTGCGCCGACCCATACGCCCGAACCAATTTTGACAGGCGCAGTCACCAAACCGCGTTCCGGGACAGGCTGATCCCCTTCGATGACATGGTTTTCATCATGAATAGATACCCGTTCGCCAAAGATACTGTTCGCGCCGATGGTCAGCGATTCCAGCGAGACGATATGGCAGCCACGATTAAAATAAACCTTGCTGCCAATATTGACTTCCCCGCCAAAGTGCAAGGTGCTATCCCGCATGAATTCAACGCTACGTCCAAATCGTATCCGCGCTTCCGGCGCGATGACAAGCTGCGAATTTGAACCGATATAAAACAGGCCTGCTTCCAGATTGCGATAACGCACCTGGAAAAAGAGATAACGCAGCATTGCCCGGATGTTGTCCAGGGTAATTCGGCGATAGGGGTTGCGCGTTGGGTCGGATGGAATACTGCGGCGTGGTGCTTTTGGACTATTCTTTGTTTCCGTCGGTGGAATAATAGTTTCAAAGGACATGGTTATGTGATGCTACCCTCTGCCCAGATTTCCGGGCGCGTCCGGCGTGTTATCGCAAAATCAATTCCGGCAATCGTTGTTCCGACAGTTTGCGAGATAAGCCAGCCCCAGCCCACCGCCGCGATCCCTATGCTCGGCAGGAAGAACCACGAAAATCCCAGCACAATACTCGCCATCAGGATATTCAGGAAAGCAGCCTCCCGCAGTCGTTTCTGGACGCGCAACGCACTGATATACACGCTGGTGATTGCATCCGGAACAGTCGCAATGGTCAGGACGTGCAGCAGTTCCAGCCCGTGCGTTGGGTATTCCTGCCCGAATATACTCAGCATGACCCCGCCGAATACAAGAAATATCAGCATCAGCGGCGCAAGCAGCACGATAATGATCCCGATACTGCGCCGGACGCTTTTCAGCAAATGCGTTTCTACATGCGCTCCCTCGGCAAACAATGACTGTGCGACTGCTACCGACACCATCCCGAACAGCGTGCCGAGCATCCAGGTTGTGTAGAAATAAGCGTTGTCTTCAGCGGAGAGCCGCGCAGTTACGAAAATCGGCAGTAGATAGTACGGCAACGCGCCACCGATACTCGTAAAATGATGCCCAACCAGTTCACCAACCAGCGAACGTGCGTGCCGCAATGTGCCTTTAATCGTCAGAACGTATTCACGCTTCATCCGACGTAACAGGTAGAACCCGATAGTCAGCGAAAGCGCACTGCCTGCAAACCACGACAGAAAAATCCCCAGTCCGGCAACATTCAACGGGATGAATATCAGGAGCAGCAGCATTTTCAATATCGCAAAGGACGCATTCCGTGTAAGCACATTGCCGGAGGCGCGTTCGGCCTGGAACGCGGCATCGATCAGATTACATGCTGTCCAAAGCGGAACGCTGATGATAAACGCTGCAACGAATACGGAATTATCCAGGACACTGTGGAACTCTGGCGACGTGTAGAAAATGAAGAGGGCAACCAACGATCCCAACAGGCTGACAATCGACGTAATGAGAATGGCAGTATTCAGCGTGAGTGACCAGTCCTGCGGGGTCTTACGTCTAGGCAGAGTCTGGAAGAGGGCGGGCGTGAACCCGATATTGCATACCAGCGAAGTCAGGGTCATGGCAGAGATCACTGCCGAAACCAGCCCGACCTCGCCAGGTAGATATGTCCGCGCGGCAACCACCCAATAGATATATCCAAGCGCGGAGGTGAACGCATTGGTCGCCATGATGAACAAGCTGTTGCGTAACAGTGAGTCACTTCTCAACCGCCCGATGAACTGTGCAACCGGAAGTCTGGTTGCACCAAATGGTATTCTCGATTCGGTCACTCAGTCACTCTCCTATATACGATCCGTTAAGGTATGGGGGGTGTCCAGCGGTGATCACCCGCCGATAAAGCGCCTCAAACTGCGGCAATGCAGCCTCGGCAGTAAATTGTGCGAGGCGTGCCTGTCCCGCCAGCCCGAACGATTCGCGCATGGCGTCGTTATCGATCAGGCACTGCATCGCCCGGCGGAACGCTTCGACATCCCCTTGTGGAACGAGATAACCCGTCTCACCATCAATGATCATCTCTTCGTGACCGCCGGGTTTTGTCCCGATGACAGCCTTGCCGCGACTCATGGCCTCGAAGACAACCGCCCCTAGCGGCTCCGGCCATAGCGACGGTACAACCCCAAACAGGCATCTTTCCCATGCTGCCATTACGCAGCTATGCGGGAAATTTTGCAAAACTACCACGCCCGGCGGAAAACTGGCAGGCGAGTCATGTTCAAGCGTCCCGATCAGGACAAGCGGCGGCGGTGATACCAGTTGCTGATAGGCTTCCAAAAGCTGATAAACGCCTTTGCGTCGCATGATCGCGCCAACAAACAGCATGAATGGTTGCGCTGGAAGCTGGTCGATGAATTTGGAAGAAAGTCCCACTGTATCATCCAGCCCGACGAGGAAGCTGGGAATTATTGCGCTTGGCTTGATGTCCGGGTGATTAGGAATGGATTTACCATTCCGTAGCAACGTCGTCTCGGTGAAGTCCTGCACAAAATGGCTGATGCTGTGAAAACCTGTGATGCTGCGTCGCAACAGCGGCAGGCTGGCGAACACACCCAGCACAGCGATCATTCCTTTGGGCGTACCGTAGAATGAGTTAGCACATTGGACACATTTGGCAAAAGCAGGGCCGCTACACAATCGATCTTTGTAGAGCAGTGTGCGTGTCGCACAGCGATAGCCATAATCACGCCCGGATACCAGCATTGGAATTTTCATTCCACGCACTGCCAGCGCCAGCGAATAGCTGATCCAGCCATGCACATGCACCACATCCGGGCAAAATTGTTTGATCAAACGGCGCATCCGCCACGCTGTGAGAAAATCGGGAAATGGCGGATGATGGCGCTGCTGTCCCGCCTTGCGGGTGCGTGGAATCCACGAGAATAATTGCCGAAATCGAAATACCCGCACGCCGTCATCATCCTGTATCACGGGTAATTTGGGATGCCATACCGTCACCACAGCGACAGTATGCCCTGCCTGATGCAGCTTTTGACTCAAGACATAAGATTGACGATGTGCGCCACCGATAAACGGTGGATAATGATCGGTCACTATGAGAATACGCATGATTAACCATCAAGATGTAGCGTAACGAAACGATAAAGACTGTTCGCGTCTTCGAGACGATAAAGCGACGCACTGACCACTCTGGATTCGATCCAGTCTGCCTTCAACAGGGATGGCGGCATTTGCATCCTGCTTTCCCACGTATCGCCGGGTTGTAGGACGATCTCAGGCCATTCCTGTATCACGAAGTTTCCAAGTTTCACTTCGAGGTTGTATCGAATAACGGTGTTTTCCCGGTTACGAATACCTACCCGAAACGCATCCCCTAACGTGCCTTCTGGTTGTATCCAAAGCTGGGTATAGTCACTTTGGGAAGAGAACGCTCCCATACGCGACATAAATAGCGCTCCGGTGCAAAGCGCAAGGGCGCAAGAGAAAACCAGAGCGTGCCTGAATTGAAACGCATTGAAGAACGGGACGGATTCGGGTATAGCCGTAACGGACGCCCCTGCGCGCCGCAACAGTGCCACCCCGGTACTGATCGTAATAAATATGCTGATCAGTCCTGTCCATGTCGTCGTTTGCAGACCCCAGGGCGTCAAATGCAGCAAAACGCCCCCGACAATAGCGATGCAGATGCTCATTCCGAGCGTGAGCGTCAGCAGGTGCAGGCGACTGAGCGACCCGCCAAAAATGGCACGAGTGAACGCATAGCCCGGACAGATAAATACGAACGCCACCGATAGCAATGTGCGCCATAATCCCGGCGCATTTGCCGTTTGTGTGCTGGCAACAGTAGCCAGAGTCAACACTAGGACGATCAGCAGATCGCTGTTTTTATGGAGCAGTCGTAACATGATTCACATCGTAAATCAGGATCGCACCATCATCGAAGATACGGTTGACCTGTGCATCCTTGTCGAACTTGGTGAGTGCGTTCAAATCGAGTGCTATTTTATGGTTGTTCGTATTGGGTTCTCCTTTTTCATAATAGATGCCGATCACAGGCAGACTCGTGGACAGGCGCTGATCAACCAGCAGATAGTTGATCCCGGCGCGTTGCAGGAATCCTTTTTCGGCATTCTCGAAGTTTGGCGACATGAATACAAACGCAACGTTACCCTGCCCGCTGACGTTAGTGACAATGTTCTGCTCCCCATAGGTTGCCAGCAGAAGACGGTTTATCCGATCTGCACCGATGCGATTGCCAATCCCTAAATGCGCTTTCGCCCAGCGCGCGGCGTCGATACTGCGCGCTTCAACGCTGCGCGTATCTGCCGCCACCAGATATGGCCCTGGCAACCGCGCCCAGAACGGCCAACCGGAATTCAATCCGCCGATAATGATGATTACAACTGCGCTCATAAAGACCACGCGCCCAAAGAGCAGCGAACGCCCATCTTTCGGAAGCCGCGTCACGATTCCGATAGCGATCACGAACGCCACCACCAGAAAGATAAATTCCGAAAGTCGGTTGGAAATTTCCCACGCGCTGGCGTTCAGCCGCATCAGTTGTACTGCCGGGAACGACGCGCCAATGAGCGCCAGCACCAAGGTCAATGGTTGGAAACGACGTTGCCGCCAGATTGGAAATAGACCTAGCAACAACCCGATTCCTATCAGCGCGATTGAGGCGAATGTAGAAACACGCTCCCAGAGTGGCGCAACCAGGCCAGTGAAATCCTGAAACAGTTGCCGCGATACTCCCGTACCAGATAGCAAGGCCAGAAAATCGCGGATGCCTGTAGTCAGGGGGATGGCGAGATAGCGAATGGTGGTGCTGGCCGCAGTGACCAGCCATGCAACACTTCCTACGATAATCAGCAGGGCGATTGTTCCCGGCAGGGACACACCACGACTTTCCGCAGTTTCCACAAATGCGACAATGGGCGACTTTCGTACTACCGTGCGATTTCGGAAAAACAGTAGCCGCAGCAACCGCGCAAACCAGACGACAGCCACCCAAACGATCAGGAATGCCGCCAGTACATAACTGGTAATGTGATGCGTGAGGAGCAACGCAGCAATACTCATCAGGATGCAGAGCAGGAAGGCACGCGCCCCTTTGCCGCTATAAGTCGAACGTTTCACAATCAACATCAGGCAGAACGCAGCCAGCGGCAACCCTAGCGAGGCATAAGAAAACTGCACATTGAAGAATACAAAGTTGCTGTTGCCCATGAACAGCAGCACCGTCAGCGATGTAATGCGATCCGAATCGCTGATCAGGATAAACAACCCATAGAGGGACAGGACAAACAATACCCGCGCCACACCAACCGTAATCACGCCTGCTTCGTATGCAGTCAGCCCGGAAATGCTCATGAATGCGTGCGTGAGAATTTCCAATGCCGGGTAAAACGGACTGACAGGTAACAATGAATTGGCCTGGAATAAATGCCGGGTTTGGTCAATATCCAGCAGAGTACGCCAGTGGGAAAGCTCGTCGGTGAAGGTGAACCCAATCGGGCTATGTAGTACCTTGACCGCATAGAGCGCCAATCCGGTCAAAACGAGCAGCCCAACTCTTTCGGCACGTGTTGGCGTCTGACTCAACAACCGAAAGCAAACAGGCGCAAGGATCAGGATAATACCGAGCCAGAAAACAGGATTAGCCCATTCCCAACCTGTCCGCGCGCCAAAGTGTGCCGCACTGATCAGCACAATACAGAGCGCAATCACAAGCGACAGGGCTGCCAATCTATCCCACGCCTGAATATTCTCTGCTGTTGCGTTAGTGCTGTTGTTCGCTTCGGATATAAGCAATACAAAACCCGCCTTTGCTGCATGAGCAAGGTTTACGAAGAGTTCAGAGCCATATCGAGGGATAACCTCAATATGTAATAGTTGTGTTTACGCGAAGTTGATTTTGGAAGTATATCATCAACTTTTTGGGCTGGATCAGCCCCGCGAAATTTTTTAGGATTTATAAAGATGGCTAAGGCTAAAGGGATAGTTCTGGCTATCCCCTTCTATGCAAACGCCTTAATTCGGGTTGGTGTACAATGCAAATCCCATCAAAATCGCACGTCCACGCTTTGGCAGCAAATCCAGCCGCAGCAGACCATCGCTGACCGTTGCGGAGAATGGGCCATATTTCACCCAGTTGTTCATGGGCAAATCGCCCAGCCCTTTCGCCACCGATTTCCCCTGCACATAGAGATCAAAACTGCGCGAGTTTGCCTGATAGTTTTCCATGACCCACAGATAGATCAGGTATTTACCGTTGAGAACTTCCTGTGTGACAGTGAGTGTTCCCATTTCCTGTGCAGAATAGATCAGTGTATCCAGCATTTGCGAAGTGGTTGCGGGCGCATCGGGCTGTTTTGGCAGCGTTTTTTTATCAATTGCTGCGCCCTGCACTCTTAACCCTTGCCTCAAAGCCAATTGATGGCTGCGCCATAGATTTCCCTCAATAGAGAGTTGTCCACCATTCAGATCAACCCCCATGACAAATTGATTGTTAGGGGAAAGTGTCGGCGCTGTGGTTGGTTCTACCTGAATAGCATTCCGTCCTGCCTGTGCCGCCGAACGAAACACCTGCGCCGTAGCGCTGTTATCGTTGTGAATATCAAAACGCTCGTGTTCATCACGCGGATAGGAGCCGTTTTTCATACGCGCGGTGAGCCGCCACATCAACCACCCGGCACAATTTGGGTTGGTGCGCACTGCTTCCAGCCATTTTTGATAGACACTCGCCTGATCTGCGTGTTGCGCACCATAGCCGAACTCTTCAAAGAGGACAGGCTTTCCTGCCTGCGCCGCGACATCACAATGTGATTTATTCAGATTTACGACGTCCTGCGGCGAAACACGGTGATAGGCCGGATAGATATGCCATGTTCCGAAATCAATGGTATCAATTTTGAGTTGGTTGAGCGGATCATTCCCGGATTCCCCGCCGAAAAAACCCTCGCTCCCGGAGCCAAGCATATGATTCGGATCAATTGACTTGATATACGCTGACATTTCCGTAATCCAGGTTGTCGCCAGATCAACGGAAGCAAACTGCGGTTCGTTCATCAAATCCCATCCAAAAATCGTGGGATCATCTTTGTAGGCTATCCCCGTAATCGTGTTGGTGCGTTCGAGGACGTGGCGTACCCATGCTTTGTAATCGGTGCGTGTGCGCTCATTCCAGAAGAAAAATGAATACCGATCTGTGCTGCCATACCACGCGCTCATTTGCTGCGAACCACCTGTGTAATCGTAGAAGTCCAGCAGCGAAAATAGCAAACGAATATTGCGCTTTTTGGCTTTGGCAATCAGTTGATCGATACGTTGTAAACCGTCGGGGCCATCGTTCCACGCCATCGCGTTTGTTTTGGAATCCCAGTATAGGAAATAAACACCGTTCATGCCGAGGTTGCCAGAGTTATCGACCCGATCCCATTGCCAGATAGTTGGCTTGCTGCTATCCAGCGATCCACGCACCACCGAAATGAAGGTGCGAATCACGTTGAAATTCATGGCTGCTGCGTCGTCCAGCAGCCTATCTACCTCATCATCTGTCCCCCATCCCAGATAATGGGTATTTGCGCCCGTTACGTAAAACGGACGTCCATCGAGTACAAATTGCGTACCTTCACGCCTGATAAATTCATCCGCGCCTGTGACGTGTGGCTGATACGATAAAAACAGTGAAGAGAGGAATAATGCACAGAAGAACGATGCAGGGTAGACGAACCGTCTCCGAAAGAATTTCGTCATAGATTGCCCTTCGCTCAGTTTTGATCCGGGATACAGCGCATCCCACCCAAGACTATAAGGGCAATCGCAAACGATGCAAAATATTTTGAATCAGGAGCGCAGGGTTTCTCTGGATGTCTCGTTCTGCGGGATCGGAATAAGATACAGATAGCCGTGTTTGCCATCCTGTTCGTTACGTTCGACCAGACAGCCCAACTGGTTTGTCACCACATTCTGGAACTCGTCCAGAAGCGCCTTTTCATCTGCAAAAGTAAAAAGTGTATATTCGACTCTGAAATAACCCGCCTCATCTATTTTGTTTTTTGTTACCGAAAATTCAACCAATCCCTTTCCTGTGAGCGTCTTGTAGACTTGCGCCATCTGCGAAGAAATCCTCTAAAACAGGGGTACAGCGCAACCCATTGTTACACCGCATGTCCTGAAATTTTATCGATCTAAATAAATTCTAACATTTCACAACGTCACAAATATTATCGATCTGTAACATTTTGATCGCAAATTCCATTCAGCGTAGCCCAATTTGGCGCAGGATTCGCCATAGTTTTGACCGCAAGCGCACAAATCTACTATTACTATTACTTTCTCCTCGAATCAAAGCCCGAAACTCATCCAGTGTTATATTACCGGGAACAATCAACCGGGGAAGCGCAAATTGATCCTTATCCGCTGTGGAAAGCTCGTAGCGCACTGCACATGCAGAGGTGTATCCGGCAGCGCGAACCTGATCCTGACATTCGACATTGTAATATCCATAGGGATAGGCAAAACTCTGGCAACCTCTCCGAAGCCGTCTCTCAATTTCACGTTTGCACTGCCCGATC
>CAYSOC010000118.1:0-20611 GCA_964432445.1 uncultured Anaerolineaceae bacterium | reverse complement strand
AGATGTTACAGCGTTTTGTTTGCAGTGTCAATAAAAATTCGGCACTAATATTAGATGTAGATTAGACGGAAGTATCGAATGGCTACATTAGGTGAAAGGATAGGACTGCGACGAAAAGCACTTAAATTCAGTCAGGAGGAATTGTCCGAACGTGTAGGAATTGCGCGTGATCAAATTTCCAGATACGAACGCGACGTAAACGAACCAACTGCTAGTGTGTTAATCGCTTTGGCTAGGGAACTCGAAACCACTACGGATTATCTGTTAGGCTTAAGTGATGTTATTGATAGACCATCTCGAACACTCGCAGATTTAGATGCGTCTGAACGCGAACTAGTACGAACATACCGCGAAAAAGAGGCATCTCGTCGTCCTGCTATTCTTGAGATTTTAAAGTTGGCTCAATAGTATAAAGATTTTTATCTATGCGTGATAAAACACTTTATCGGTAGAAATTCAAGGGTTTTCTACGGTTCTTAAGAGGCTAAGTAAAATCACAAAAGCAATGTATGTGAGGTTTAGATGATAGACGCAAAATCACATTGGGAAAATATTTATCAGACCAAAGATACCAACCAGGTAAGCTGGTATCAGGATGTCCCTCAACGAAGCCTTGAACTGATAAGCCGCGCGCTTATGGATAAGTCAGCGCAGATTATTGATGTGGGGAGTGGTGCAACGACGCTCATTGATGCTCTGCTGGCGCGTGGGTTTACCCATATAACAGCCCTTGATTTTTCAGAAGCAGCCCTGAATGTGTCTAAAATGAGGCTTGGAGAGCAGGCACAAAAAGTACAATGGATTGTCTCTGAAATACAATCTGCCCCGCTTCCCGAAAACAGTTTCGATCTATGGCATGATCGAGCGGTACTACATTTTTTAACGGTAGAAAAAGATCGTTTGAGTTACGTGGAAAAACTGAAAAACAGTCTTCGGCCTAATGCACAGGTTATCATAGCTACCTTTGCACCTGATGGCCCACAGCAATGCAGCAACCTGGATGTTATACGTTATTCTGTGGAAGACCTTTCTGTATTGCTTGGTACTGAGTTTACCCTGCTCGAAAGCCTGTCTGAGGTTCATCATACTCCCGGACAAAAGGAGCAGAAGTTTATATACGCTCGCTATGGCTGGAGACTGAGTTTAGTCTAATTCATTAGACTTGGCGTAGTTCCAAAATATAAAACATGATTTGAGAGCTACTAAATATTTTTGATCGGTTAAATCTTTTTGGTTGGCGCTGAGGCGGGATGAACGCCATTATCGGAAAAAAATTAAGCTATCCAGAACCGTAGATAGCCCTTGATTTTTTTCCGATGGTTTCTCATATCGTCCTATAGGTTGGGCGCTGTTGGACTAGTGAATTGAATCCAGACTAATGACGTTGCTATCGTCACATGAGCATTGTTCCGCGCTACAACAATCGGCTGTAATGTCCCTGCCTTCTATTTGCGCAATTTCCACTTTATCCCCTTGAATCATGATGAAAAGCGCAATTCCACCGATGAATGCAAACAGAGTGAATAGACTCAAACCAACTTCGATGATTTTTTGCACAGATGGGGCAAGAGATAGAGACGTAATCATCAGGTGTTGGCCTGCGAAAGACAAAATAACCAAAAGCGCCAATCCAATTAATCCCAGATACATATGGCGAATTCGTATGCGATGCAGATCAACCTCGTTCATTTGCTGTGTCGGTAGTCTGCTGTCTTTGGAAGATGCTTTATAGCGTAAGAGACGAGACGAATTTGCCAGGATACCTAAATCCGGGAGTGATTGGGCGGCGGCTGCCAGAATAGGCGGCAAAATCCCAAAGGCTGCCAGCGACAACCCGACGATGTTGTAAATGATGGTAAATGCGATATTCATCTTCACAATACGCATGGTGCGTTTAGCGATGCCCAACACCTCTGGCACGAGTCGCCAATCTTCACGCATCAAGGCAACATGAGCAGCTTCCAATGCTATGCCTGTCCCGGCTGCTCCCATTGCAATCCCCACGTCTGCCTGTGCTAAGGCGGGTGCATCGTTAATGCCATCGCCTACCATGATCACGGTATGCCCCTGTTGCTGGAATGTCTTAACTACCGCGATTTTATCTTCCGGGAGCAGGTTGGCACGATAAGCAATGCCAAGCTGCTCCGCCAGCGCAGCGGCAACCTGCTCATTATCTCCTGTCAGCAATTCAAGTTTTTGAATACCTAATTTCCGTGCTGCATGGAGTGCATTCGGGACTTCGCTTCGCAGAGTATCAGAGGCGGCAAAAATCGCTGTTAATCTCCCGTTTTGTGTCATAAACAGGAGTGTTTTACCCTGCGCCTGCAATTTTAGGGCTTCCGGTAAAGAGGCGGCATGAGGTATCAGGCGGGCATTTCCAATAGTAATTGAGATGCCATTTACCTGAGCGCGAATCCCTGATCCCGGTAATACCTCAAATCGCTTTGGCTCATACAACCTGGCGTTTTGACTCGTTGCATAACGGCGTAAAGCTCCGGCGAGGGGATGTTCCGAGAATCGTTCAGCAGAGGCGGCAAACGATACAATCTCTGCCTGAGTCGCGCCTCCTATCGCAATCACATCTGTAATTTGTGGTTGGCCTAATGTGAGCGTGCCTGTTTTATCCACCAGCAAAACATCCGCACGACTCAACAATTCAAGGTACTTTCCACCTTTGATAAGTACGCCTCGCTTTGCCCCTGCACCGATAGAGGCTAGCATTGCAATAGGCGTTGCCAGCGCAAAGGAACAGGAACAGGCAACGACCAGCACGGCGGCGGTTGCTAATGGATCATGACGTAACGCAAAGGTAAGCGCGGCAATCGTCGCCACTACAGGTAAATAGTAGGCAGAAACTTTGTCTGCGATGCGTTGTACATCGGCTCGGTGGGCTTCGGCCTCTTCAACCAAGCGAATAACTTTTCCAAAGGTCGTATCCGCCCCAACCTGGGTGGTACGTAGGCGCAGACTTCCCAACTGTGCGAAAGTCGCAGCAAATACCTTTGCCCCTGTACTCACCTCGACGGGCATTGATTCCCCGGTAATAGTCGCTTGATTCACAGTTGCCTGACCGGAAATAACCTCACCGTCCACAGGGATTTGCTCACCGGGACGAATCACCACAATGTCGCCAATTTGAACCTGATCAATTGAAAGTTCCTGCTCTTGCCCATCGCGCTCAACACGTGCTTTTTGTGGTGTCATTGAGGTAAGGTCTTTGACGGCGCGGCGGCTGCGCTCGGTGGTAAAACTTTCAGCGTACTCACCGACACGCATAAAGAACACAACAATCAGGGCGGTTGTCCATTGTCCGACAGCAAGCGCGGCCAAAACACCAATAGACATGAGAGTGTGGGAAATGACCTGTCTACGTAAGGCGGAACGCAGGACATTACGAAAGATTGGGTATCCGCCAACACCCACTAGAAATACACCGACAGGCCAGGGAATGTATTGGGTAATGTGAGCAAACAACCCAAGCCATTCCCCGAAAATAATAATAAATAAAACGGCTGCAAACACAACTCCAAAAAGCGTGAGAACGGAGCGCGTAAAGCCTTTTACTTCCTGTGAGAATTCCGTCTTTGTGTCTGTTGGCGGATCAATCCCCGTGTCAGGAACGGAGTAACCTGCACGCTCTACGGCCTTACGAATAATCGAAAGATCGACTTGAGTTGGGTCGATTTGAAGAACTGCTTTTTCCGAAGTGAGAAACACATCCGCGCCTTGAACACCAGATATTTCAGTGAGGGCATTCTTCACACTTTGGACACAATGCGCGCAGTCCATCCCGCGAACGGGGATTTCAATCGTTGTCACAGTCATCACAGCACTTATCCCCCGGAACATTGTAGTTCACGCATTCATAGACACCTTTGGCAACGTCTCTTAACACTGCGTCGGTGAGGTCTAAAAGTTGCATCAAACGGGCGTCAGCAAGTCGATAGTAGGTAAAACGTCCACGCGATTCACGTTCAACCAGACCGCAATCGCGCAAGCAACTCAAATGATTAGAGACATTGGATTGACTCATGCCAGTAATACCCACTAAATCGGTAACGTTTAATGGTTTTTCCTTGAGTGCTTCCAAAATTGAGAGGCGGGAAGGATCAGAGAATCCGCGAAAGAGTTTAGCCTTTAGGGTTAACGCAACAGTATTACGAACAACATTCATAGCAAATTTACATCATTATATCATCATATGATGATATTAATTTGAGTTGATTAGGATGTCAAGCAGAAAGCCATTGAAGCAAGCGTCTTTTAGCCATTTCAGATTGATTCATAATTTCATCGCTATCCAAAAACAAGATCGGATAGTCTATCAACCGCGCCAGGCGTCTATCGCGCTTTTGCACGTGGTCGGCGTGCTTATGCCAGAATCCCACGACTTCGACAATACGCGGCGGGAATAGATTCAGGAAAAAGTCCAGAATGTAAAATTGGCCTTCCAGGGTGATTACCTTCTGGCTCTGAAAGTCGATACCCATATCAATCAGCCAATCCCTAACGCGGCGCTCCGGGCGGTTAGGGTGTTGGCGGTAGGTGCGCGCCTGTGCCTCGAAGCGGCGGGCGGCTGCGGCTGCACCGCCCCGGCCACCTATCCCGGCTTTGACCTTGCCACACTCCCGGCAGGTTGTCTGGTGTTTAAGGTCGTTCGCCCTGCGCCATACCTCGGTCAAGCAGATCGGGCATTTGGCAGGGTAAAAGGTATCGCGGCGGTTGGGTTGGGCGGTGGTGGGGCGCGGTCTGAGTTCGCCCCGTGTCCAGTCGATAATCATCCAATAATCTCCACCAGTTCCCATTTGTTATCCTTGCGGGCGACTTTCACCGCGACGGGTTTATGAGGCGGCTTCTCCCCTGTCGCCGGTGGCTCTTTAAGTCCAGCAACCTTGCACAACTCATCGATGCGATCATCAGGGATATACAACCCGTAAGTTTTCAAGCCTACGGCGTCCGTTTCCCCGCGATAACTGAGCATTCCATCGAAGATTTTCTTAGTGATTTGTGTGAGAGTGATGGTTCTAATCGACTGATCAAGGTCTTTGATTTCCTCGATCCGTCTGTCGATTTCGCTATAGGTCGAATTAGCGGCGCTGGCAAGGCGTTTATAGGTAGCGCTGCGGATGATAGTATCAAGTTCCAGAAGCGTGTCCATTACATCATCCGAACCAATATCGCCCGCCAGGTCACATTCGATAGAGATTTTCCCGGTTTCAATGCGGATCGTCATTGCACGGTCTGCCATATTAAAGTTTTCCTTTTGGTGTTTTTTGCATTGCTGGTTTCCCCTGGCCTTGCCTACCTCTTCTGATAGATGGAAAGTCGTTCCGCGCTATCAGTGGGTTTTTGAAGTGGTTTCTGGTCGCTTTCCTTGCCTTTTATCATCTCGTTTCGCAGGGTTCGGGAATACAAAAAAAGTTTGCAAACACTCCCGGTACACCCCTTTTTGTGGTGTCCGATACAGGTTAGGCGTTCCCCGCGTTCGGTAAAAATCTCTGCACCATTGGGGAGTTCTGGCGGGCAAATGACGCCAAAATTCTCGGTAGTGCGCCATTCGATACCTGTTTCGGGGATCACCTCGTCGGCGCATCGGCTATCAACGATTTTGACCTTGCACCATGACTGATCCCTATCCGGCCACACACTGCTGATCGATAACCACAAGCTGCCTGTAAAGGTTGGTGTAACGCTCGGCGTGTAGCTCGGAATAATGCTGGGTGTTACCGTCGGCGTGCTGCTCGGCGTAGCGGTGACGCTCGGCGTGGTGGTGGGTAATGAGGTTTCGCTGGGGCGCGGCGTCCAGGTGGGTGTCCACGTCTCCGGGTAGCGCACAATCTGCGCGGGTGCTATCAGGGTGGGGGTCTGCTGTGCCTTTCCGAAAAACGCGGTAGAAGTCATATTGAGTTGTGCCTGGGATGCCTTCCCGGTGGTGTTGGACAGCCAACCCCAACCCATTGGCAGGAAACACAGTACCGCAAGGATTGCCAGGGCGCGCGGGTTGATTTTGTTGTCCCGGTTGCGCTTGACATCCTTGCCCTGTACACCGAATAGAACCTCTATTCCGTCCGGGTTATCCGCGTCTGCGGTAACGCTTGAGGGCGGTTTCCTGCTCGGCGGCAAGAGTGGCGAATCGGTCGAGATTGTCCTCAATACGGCGGGCGGTTTCATCTCCGGATTCGTCCCCTGCTGCATCATCGTTAAACGGCGTTCTTTCCCCATTGGTATCCTTTCCCTGCTTGCTAATGGTTAACTTCATGGTCTGGTTGATAGCGCGGGTAATGCCTCCATCATCCGTCGGGATAAATTCGGTGTCGTACATGCCGAAAATCCGGTCTGGTCGCCATAGCCCAAACCGCCCTTTCTCCTTGACCGATCCCATGTACAGATTCCAGCGATAAATCCAGATCGGGAGTCCGGCTACATACAAATTGAGAATGCGCTGTACCTCGATAATGCGTAAACGCGGATTGGGCGGCCACACGCTCGGCATGATGAGATACAGGTTTTTCTTCCGCAAAAAGGCGGCGTATTTCTTCACATCGCGCCAGTTGTCCACATACATCCACGCTTCATCGAGGATGATTACCGCGTCCTCCAGCGGTACATCCGGCTTTTTCGCTCCCTTGATCGGAATGTTGGAAACGATCTTTTTGGCATAACCGTTCTGGACCAGCCAGCCCGCGATCCAGATCGCGCCTGCGGTCTTGCCTCCGCCAAACCTGCCCGATAGCCAGCAGATACGAAAGGCGCTGATGAGCCTCATTACATCGTCGGCATTGACGAACATCAGAAAACAATCCTCTTGAGGTATTTCCAGAACGCGACAAACGCGGTGATTGCCAGCACCACCAGCGCAATGTCAAACCCGCCTGATTCCGGTACGGTGACGGTAAGCGTTTGTGTCGGTGGCGGGGTACTAAACCCGGTGGGCGTGCTGACGGGCGTCCCGCTGGGGGATGGCGTCGGGGTGAGGGGATTGGAGACGACCTGAAAATACAAATCCTCGCTGGTCTGCTGTACCGTGATCAGGGTGGTGTCTCCGGTGGTGTCAAAAATCACCAGATTGGTGGTCCAGGTGCGGTAATCGACGTCTCCGATCCGCTCCCGGAATTGTCCTATCCCGGTGTAGACCGCGATTTCGACATGGCACGGGTGGCCGATGTGCCGGGTAACGAGTGTGCCAACGCTGTTTTGAATGGTCTGATAGCCTGCACCTTCACATGGCATGGGGTTATAGCTCCTTTCGGAAGGGCGCGATAATCATCCGAATCAGGTTCAGCAAAAGAAAAACAGCGGCATACGCTCCGATGTCGATATTCAGGATTTTGGCGGTGATGCGGATGTAATTCAGGCACAATTCCACATCCGGCGCTTTCACGTCGATGGTGGGAGTCTGGAAGACGAGCAGATTAATGGATGGTATTTCCACATTGATCCGGGGAAAGATGGTGTAACACCTGCCCTGGATGGGCGTGGGGGGCTGGATTTCCACAATCGGGTTAATCAGACCGGGGGTAGGCGGTAAACACGTCGGCGCGGGGGTAGGGCTGGTGTAGGCGGCGGTACTGACAGGCGTCCAGCTGGGCGGCGGGGTTGGTGTCCAGGTCAGCATCGGTAACACCGTTCCGGTGACTTCGGGCGGGATATTTGGCGCTGCCGGGGTGCGGCTCGGCGTCCGGGTGATGGGTGGCCGTGACGTGTTGGTGGTGAGTACGATGATAGGCAGGGTCGGTATCCCGGTAGCGGTCTTGATGCCCGGTATGCAATTGTTGCTGACGGGTATCCAGCTGGTCGCGGTGGGCTGCGGCTGCGGGGTGTGGGTCGTGGTGGGCGTTGGGGGTTCATTCACCCATGTTCCCACTAACTCGATCCGGGTGACGCGGATGGTGCTGGGGACAATCTGCGATTGTGGACCGCCACTGTTGGCGAACATCTTGATTTTCAGATTGCCGTTCTCGGCTTCTGTCGCGTTGCTCAGGATGTCCAGAATCAGGCTTCCGCTCTGGCCGGACGGCCAGGCGACATACTCGCTTTTTTCCTTGTAGTAGCCAAGATTCCAGACCTCCATTTCGATCCCGCTTTGGAATGAGTATGGGGAGTTTTGCACGTTTTCCCAGTCAACGGTGATTTTGGTGATGCGGAATTTCCCGCCGTGCGTGTTCCACGTCAGGTACAAAATCCCCTGACTGTAGGCGTTACAGCCCGGATTCTCCCAGGCGTTGTTAATCCATCCCGGCGCGGGACAACCACCCTCCGCGATGGGATTCCAGTCTGAATGCAGACTCTCCCCGCTAAACGTCAATGTCACATCGACAAAAACCGCCTGCGCGGTTCGGGTGACTGACAACAGACACAGGATAACGAGGAGAGCCGCAAACCGTTTCATTCCCGGAGTCTCCGAATCAGTGCAACCGCTGCGCCTGCCAGGGAGATCACAAAGAACGCCTGAATGATGGGTATCAGTCCCAACTGTTGTAAAACAGCGGTGGCTGACCCTAATGCCTGCGCGATGTCCATTTAATCCTTCCTTCCCTCGAATAGCTGTACCAGTTCCCCGAACATCCCCGCTGCCAGCGTCGCGGCTACCGCGATTTCACCGCTCCCGGTGGTATGAATCAGGAACACCCCAAGCAAAAATAACGCCGCGTTGTCGCGGCGGTACATTCGGCTAATCACGTAACAGGCAACCGCTGCGGCGGCCAGCGGGTAGTACATTTACTGGCTGACCTTCGCCAGTCGCCTGAGTAGCCTGGCTGCACCACTGGTTACAGCGGCGACTGCGATGGCGACAGCGTACTGGCCTAACGCCTGTCCGATCTGCGTGATATGGTCTGCCAGTACGCTCCCGGACATTAGCGGGCGCTCTTGGCGAGTTTACGCAGGAGCAAGCCAGCGAGGGCAACCACTGCCCCAACACCGATCACGGCGGTGTACGGCGTGATTAGCCCGGTTACGGCGGTGATGGCGTCACCAATGACGGTAGGGTCAAACATGGGGGATACTCTCCCGGTTAAGTGAACGATGTTCACTATTTTGAGAGACTTTCAGAGGGTTGTATAGAACAATATTTCGTGAATCAATTGTGCTGTCTGGAAAAGTGGCTTCGTTATGCGGTTCTTATGATTTATTGTCAGGGTTTATGAAAATCGTTGCCTACGTTTTATTGTTGTAGTCTTCGTGAGAACCTATCCAATACCAGACAATGGTATCTGCATCGGTACGTTTCCCCAGCGCTCGATAGGAACGCCCGATCCGCACTGACCACACAGGGGCTTTCAATTCTTTGAAACGTAACGAGGGATGAAACGGATCACGGATGAAAAGCCGATAAGCTGTCACAGCCTGCCGCTTCACATCCGCTGGAAGGTCGGCATACAGTTTTTTGAAGGCAGGGGTACGATATGACTTCACGGCAGCATATCATCGGGGTCGAGTTCGTCTATCGTTCCGTCCGCAATCGCTTGATCCGCTTCAGCAAGCAGTCGCTCAAACTTCTCAGGATTGTTTGCAATAGCCGCTTCCCACAAGGCGTCTTCCTCGTCGAGAGATTCAGGAGACACAAATCCCAGCGTAAGCCAGATTTCGCCAGGGGGGAGTTGGAGCGGGTTATCTATATGAATATTTCCCTGCGCATCCACATGAGCCGCAACCGTAACTCCATCCAACGCTTCAATGGCTTGTTTTCTATTCGGCATACTCTGCTACCTCTTTCCCCTATCATACATCGCCTTCTCCAGGATGACATTAGTGTTTGTTTATCACCGATATTTTCTGCTTAAATCAATTGCACACATTCAAAAATACTGCTATAATGCCCCTTGTTGATCGGTTCTTTTTGACGCCTCCCGCGTGTGCAAAAAACTCTTAATCAATTGGTTGTCGGTTCGAGTCCGACGGGAGGCAAAACCTTAAAAAGCGCACTATCTGTGGTAGGGCGCTTTTTAGTTTTAAAACACCTGTTCGCTAGGTGAGCTATAATTTTTGTAACTCACATATCTGGTATAGGTAGCCAATGTCAACTAAATTTGCACATCCAACTACATTGTCTCTATTTTCTGGCGCTGGAGGGCTTGACATAGGATTTCACCGCGCAGGATTCAGAATCGTTGCATGTGTTGAGTTAGAAAAAACATTTTGTGAAACTTTAGTGATTAATAAGCCTGAATTTTTTGACACATCGTGTCAGATCATTAACAAAGACATTCGCCTTCTAAACCCTAGCGAAATAGACGCCCCAAAAATTGACTTCATCATTGGCGGTCCCCCCTGTCAAAGTTTTTCTGCTATTGGTCGTCGTGCTGGTGGTGCAAATGGTATCAACGATACGAGAGGCACCTTATTTGAACACTATTGTCGGCTGGTAAAGCATTTTCAGCCTTCTGGTTTTTTGTTTGAGAATGTACGCGGGATTCTTAGCTCTAATAAGGGTCATGATTGGGAATTGATTATAAGTTCATTCAAAGACTTGGGATATTATCTGTTTTTTCGTGTTCTTGATGCGGCTGATTATGGAGTACCACAGCATCGGGAACGCTTGATAATGGTTGGCATCAAAGAAGGCCAGTTTAAGTTTCCGCGTCCCCTATACGGTCCTGATTCACGTGAACAAACATCTTATGTCACCGCTTTGCAAGCGATCTCAGATTTACAACCAATTAATGAAGTGTTCCATTCCTATAGTGGAAAATATGGCAAATTATTAGAAGAAGTCCCGCCAGGTAAAAATTATTTGCATTTTACGAGGGAAATGGGTTATCCAAACCCTGTATTTGCTTGGCGTTCACGTTTTTCAGACTTTTTGTACAAAGCTGATCCTGATGCTCCTGTTCGTACAATTGTTGCGCAGCTTGGTAAATATTCGGGACCCTTTCACTGGAAAAATCGCAAATTTTCAGTAAGTGAATTCAAACGGCTTCAAACTTTTCCTGATAAGTATCAATTCTCTGGTGGAGAGGGTAAAGCGTTAAAACAAATTGGTAATTCTGTACCGCCGGAGCTTGCCTATCATCTGGCATTAAGTGTGCAACAGCAAATTTTTGGATGTGATCAAGGATTAGAATTACTCAGTGACAACATTCAATTAACTTACGATCAGAGAAAAAAAGTAAAAGCAACAAAAACCAGGGCTGTGAGGGTTTCAACCAATAGTTTTGATACTTTGCCGTTGTTTCAAATTGGAAATGAGATAGATAGCGAGGTCTTGAAAGAATCGATCAATCAGCGAAGTGTAGTATTCTTTGAGTATTCAAGCTATAAAAACAGAAAACAGGTACAGAGACCAAAATACAATTCCGAACATCAATTTTATTCTTTTACCAATGAGCGTATAAATTCTGAGTGTCACATAAAAGTACACCGTTTGAGCAATGAAGGCACCATTGATGAGCCG
The DNA here is from genome assembly GCA_964432445.1 of uncultured Anaerolineaceae bacterium. Lineage (GTDB taxonomy): Bacteria > Chloroflexota > Anaerolineae > Aggregatilineales > UBA2796 > JBBRMW01. Next base: position 9,219 of record CAYSOC010000118.1, on the reverse strand, counting down.
TTGATAAGCTATACCCTTCGATTCAATTATCCAATTGGGGATGGTTTATCTTTAATTACCTGCACCTTGTATTCCCAAGATGGAAAAGACGTCACAACGGCATGGGATGCGATAGAAGACTACATTTCATCTATATCCAACTATGGTTCTATGTTAGATGTTTATGGTCATTTTACTGAACCTCATCCTATTTTTGAGCTGAAAGCAACTGTTCTCACCGCAAAACCAGATTTTATAACGCGATTTGCTCATTTTTTTAGTGAGTTTGCTCGTAATGCGACAATTTTGCCAAGTTCGGTACTAGAAGATTTGTACGCATGTGATCAAACAACAGACTTCCATTTAGCGCACGTTGTTCAGGAACTTCGCGCTTTACGATGGGATGTTCGGGTTAATCAAACAAATCGAACAATTCCTCAAGGATTTTTCCGGTGCTGTTATCCATTTTCAATACATTCCAGTAAACAAGTGTTTGTTACCTGGCGCGAAAGTGAAGTTGACTAAATGCCTAATGATCTTCGATATACAACAGAACTAGAACGAGCCTTTAATATGGCTAATCAGTTGCATCAGAGCGACAATCGACAACAAGCCATTGCTGAGTTTTCGGCTCGTTCCTCTTTACAAACCAATATCAAAGCATATTTGGCGGTTTCCGCGACAAATGAACCAATTGCTTTGGGTAAAACAGTGGCGCAAGCTATCCAGACAATAATCAATAACTTTAATAGCAACAAATATTTGTATAGCATTTTGATCACATGCCTTGTAAAAAAAATGGTTGATCCTCATCAGGATATTCGCTATGCGCAAGAAAACATGCCGGGAGGATATTCAAACCGTTCGCTTGATCAACTTTACGTTACCCCGTTCTTAAAACGGCATGGGCTGACAAGTATGGCGGCCAGTGGTCTTGAAAGCGGGCGTAACATGGAACGGCCAATTCCCTGGAATCTTCAATATTCCGCTAAACCACGCGGAGTTGGCAATCTTGAAGCCTTTATCGGGATACTACACTACATTCAAGAAGAACAAGGTAACGCATTTGATTGTTTGGTTTTGCTTATGGCACTAGATTTGGCTAATAAGTCGGTTCTTGAGGTTGTTTATCCCGAACTAAAAGGTTTAACAATTCAAGAGGTCATAGATATGCTGGAAGAATTTTTTACAGAGGCTCAAGGAAATGGCAAATCACGGTTACCAGTGTTAGCAATTCATGCTGTTTATCAATCTATTGTCCCTCAAGTTGCTCGATACAAGGGAACAACCCTTTTGCCTATTAACCGTCATACAGCTAACGATAAAAAGGGATGGGTCGGAGATGTTCAGATAAATTCAGATACGGATAGCCCATTTGAAGCAGTAGAAGTAAAGTCTGAAAAGTCAATTGAGCCTTTCATGATAATGGCATTGCCCCGCAAAATACAAGGTTACAATGTCAATCGATATTATATTCTTTCTACAAAGGAAAAGTATGTTCAGCCTGGTTTTGAGCAGGAAATCACAGACTTGATTAGAGATGTACGAGTAAAGACAGGTTGTGAGGTTATCGTCAACGGTTTGATGAGAACGCTTTGGTATTACCTGCGACTCATAGAAGACAAAGATCAATTCGTTAAGGACTTTACTGCGCATATTGTGTCTGATTTAGATGTTCAAAAAGAACATCAGCAATTGTGGGCAACTATTTCCGAAAAATTTATATCGAGTAATAACCTGTAGTGGCGATTCCTGATTTAAACAGATTGCGTTATCCAATTGATTCCGGATTGCTTTGGGGTTCGTTTTTACTGTCTTTTTCGGGCTGAGTAAAAACATTGTTTAGGGGGCTAGTTACAGAATATCGCAACCTTAAGTAACCTAATGCGGTTGCAAAGAAGCCTAAAATAACGGTAATTGGCTCTAGTCTTACATTCTCAGGAAAAACATACCAAAGAATAGCTCCTGTAATCGTTCCTATTACTATGATTCCATAATAGAAGTTTAGAATGATCCCATTATATTGGGTTTCTGTCAGATTAGGTTTGAGAGAAGAAGGAATCGCTGGATAGCCAATTCTTAAAGGTGTAAGTTTTGAATCCCATATTTTTTCTAGTTTGGAATTTAGTTTTTTGACAAAGCGCAGATTCTGGATAAATACACCAGAAAGTGTCAGCAGCAGCAGAATAATTGCTAAGAGCGCTGCTATTCTTAACTCAACTGTACCGCTTGTAGCATCAACTTGATCACCTATAGCGACTAGTAAACTCATAAAAACCGACAAAGCGAAAAACAATATTCTAGTAGCAGTCACTGCAACAAAATATATAAGGTTAAATACACCGTCTCTTTTCATTGTCGGATTCAATTCCAAGTTGTTGTTCTAATTAAGTTGAAGGGTGTATCAAAACAAGATTTGAATGCAGTTTTACCCTCTCGACCTGTTATCGAGTTTATCAATACGTTGTGAAACTCCAAATTTTTTCGACACTTTCAGTGTACATCGTCGGCAGTTCTGGGAAATTCAGTATTCAACCAGTTGAGTCCAGATTCGCTGCTCACCAAAAAGCCCGGTTTTTGACCGGGCGTCTCTCTTATTTTAGGCTATTTAGCGTCCGTATTGAGTGGCTAGATTCTAAATTGCGCTAGAGTATCAGCCTCAACTCTACCGACGTACACCTGATTGCCCCACCTGCATCCAGTGGACGAATGCCCCTGTAGGTAAACGTAAATATGCGGTATCACCGCTATTGTTCCAAATGAACCACTCGCGTTGCATGTAAAAATGAAACTGTGGCTTGTGGGTTCCGCTTCGTGGAACAAAGGTATTAGTTCCCTTTCCTGTCATCAGGAAAATTAATTCTCCGGGGTCTAAAGCCCACGTTACCCCTGAAATGTGAGATGGGAAGGTAAAAACGTGTTTTTCTTCCCCGGTTTGGGTTCTATCACTTACGATCCAGTTTGCCATAATGTGCCGCTGGGAGGATTTGTTTTCGATGACAATGTATTCGTCGTTCAGTTTTGAAGGCAGGTCGATCCCAACTGGGTTATTGTGAATTTCGGTAATTTCAACTGCGGCCATGTTGATTTACTCCTTTACTTGGAATTTTTGCGAAACTATGCGATTATTCAATTGTGCTCTTCCCATGAATTGTCACCCTTCCATGACAGGATCATATCATGCCCCAATTATTTTTGTCAAGCATAGTATTCTTGTCGTGTATTCATGACAATCTGCAACATTAAATTGGAGTCATAAATGGCTTTTATCGGGGATAGAATCAAGATGCGGCGTATCGAACAAAGGATAAGTGTGGCGGATTTAGCCGAGCGAATATCTGTTTCAAGGGGATATATACATTCTCTCGAAAACGGTACTACTAAAAGCCCATCAGCTGAAATTTTATATAAAATCGCTGTGGAGCTTTCCACTACCATAGAGGATTTATTAGGGGAAGAGGAATTAGTTTCAAACTATTCAGATATTCCACCTAGTCTGGACATTTTTGCCAAAAATGCTGGATTGTCTGAACAAGAAATTCAAATGCTGGCAGGTATTCAATATCAAGGCAAACGTCCACATTTACCGGAGGATTGGGAGTATATCTATCTAACAATCAAACGTGTTCTAAAATAGCTAGTTAAAATAGTTGCCCGGTCAATAACCGGGCTTTTAGCTTTCTATTTCAGCCTGTTGAGGGGGCTGTACTGGTCGTGCATCGCTGCGCGTTCGTCGGGGGCGTGGTTGAGATAGAAATCGAGCGTGGTAGTGGCGCTGCTGTGTCCCAGGTTGCGCTGGATAGCTCCCAGGCTGCCACCCTGGGCGGCGTACTGCTGGCCTGCGAAGTGGCGCAAGCTGTGCAGGTTGTGGATTTCCTCCTCAACACCTGCCCGCTCTGCCAGTCGTTCCACCATGCCCCGTACTCCCCAATAACTCAGGCGCTTTGGTTCTTTACAATCGAGGTTGCAAAACAGGGCGGCAAGGTTGCCAGGATGGTATTCCAGCCATTGGTCGATGGCGCTGCGGGTGATCTTCCCGAATGGGCTTTTGCGGCTGCTGGATCGGGTCTTGCCCCTGTGGATGATCAGGATTTGTTCCTGCACATCGGTTTTATCCAGCGCTACCACTTCGGACGCTCTCAGCCCGGCGTCGGCCATGATTAACAGGATGGCGCGGTTACGATGCCCGATAGCATCGTCTTTGCACTCTTTGAGGAGCATTTGCAAGACTTCAACCCGGATCGCTTTCGGTGCGAGTTTGGGCTGGCTCGGCCTCGGTATGCCGCGCATCGGGTTTTTGATTTCGTAGAGGTCGGCTGCCCATTTCCAGAAGGTATCCAGGGCGCGGTGCTTGTCGTTCGCAGTGGCCTCGGCTTTGCCCTCGCAACTGGCAATCAGCCATTTACTGATGTCTCTGGTTTTGACCTGATCCAGCTGCCAGTTGTAGAGGTCTGCAAACGGATTGAGCATATGCCCGTACCAGGTGATGGTGGTGGCCTTGCGGCGGCCTGCCCTGCGGGTATCCAGAAATACAGAGATCGCTTCCTTTACGGTGATCATGGTTTAATCCCTACTTCCTCACAGGTCATGATCACCTGCTCCCTGATTTGGGCGATCATGACTTTGGCTTTCTTCCTCAATACCGGGTCGTCGGATCGGGTCATTTTTTGCAAATCGCCCAACGCCCAAAGTACCTCCTGTTCGACCTCCTGCGCCTTCCGGCGCTGCCTCGTCAATCGTGACCGACACACATCCGAACAGGTCTTTTTCCTTGATGTTTTGGCCGGAAAAAAGGTGTTGCAAACCCTGCAAAAATCACCAAATTTCTGCTGGTACTGGCGTCGCTTTTTTGGCGGTTCTTCAATCGTGACGGTGTTTGGCGTCACAATTGAGGCTTCAATCGTGACAGGGTTTTCTTCAATCGTGACGCGGTTTGGCGTCACAATTGAAGGAATTGCCAGAAGTTCATCCAGCCAGGCTAATGTCGTTTGATCGTCTTGATCCATTTGATCATTGCATTGATCGCGCACTTTGATCCTCGATCCTCATGGGTAAGAAATGCGTTTACCATCGGGGAAAAGCTCCGGTTGATCCAATTGATCATCTTGATCGTGCAAAATTTCAATATTTTTTCGTGGATCATTGCCATTTATTGGAATGATCAAATGATCAAGTGGATCAACGCGATCAAGTCGATCATTGGATCGACTGATGGCAAGGGCGGCGATACCGTCGGCGGTGATTTTGTAGATGCCCCGTGATACCCGTTCGATGAAATTACGTTCAATCAGGCGGTTCAGGGCGTGGGCAATGGTGGCGCGTGTCAGTTGCGTTTGATCCTCGATGTCGCCGGATTGCATTCCGTCGGCGTTGAGCGGTTTGGCAAACGTAGTCAGGATCAATTGTTGCGCCTGGGAGAGGGGATCATCCGGTGTCCTGACGACATTTTCGGCGGGGATGAGTACGACTGATTCGCCATAGTCGGTCTGTACCTTCACCTTTGACAGGTATTGCGCCATACCGCTTTCGTTGTCCTTGTTCTTGGCGTATTTGACGCGGATCACATCATCCTCGGCTACCAGTTCGATGGTCTGATCACTGGATGCCGGAAGCGACGTTGCACCACGTGGACCATACCCCGATTTACCGACGTGATGCACCAGCAGTACCGCACAACCGATAGTACGGGTGAGCAATCCGCAGGTATCGACATAGATACCCATGTCCTTGTTGCTGTTCTCCTCGCCTCCAATCAGGGTACGGGCAAGCGTGTCAACCACGACAAGAACGGGTTTATGTTTGGCAATGGCGTTGATGAAATTGCGGGCGTCTGCCTTGTCCATGAGGTTCACTGCACCCATGCAAAAATAGAGATTGCCCTCGGTTTTGCCGTGATGTTTGCACCACGCGGCCACACGCTTGGTATAGCCTGCCTGCCCTTCGGCGGCAATGTAGACCACTGTTTGGGTCTGCGCTATCTGGAGCGACAAATCGAGGGCATAGAATGACTTGCCTTCGCCCGTTCGCCCGTACAGGGTGGTGAGTCCACGCGCGGGGATCATGCCGGGGAGTAACCAGTCTATTGGCGGTAAATCTTTTAGATCGGTAGCGTGCATGACCGTCCAGCGGTTGTTACTCTCAATCGGGGCGACAAGCTGTTGGGCTGCATTCAGAAGTTTTTCGATGCTATCCCGATCATTGTTGATCGCGGACTGGGCGATCTGGCTGGCTAATTCAAGGGTCTGGCGGCGGGTATGGTGCGACTTGACGAGATGAACAACACCTCTCCAATTGGTGCGGACATGGGTCGAAAGCAACACATCAATGATATAGCGCATTCCTCCGGCGTCCTGGAGCGTGCCACGTCTGGAAAGTTCATCCTGAAGGGTGACTTCATCAACGGGGAGTTTATCGCGCCTGAGCGCTGCGGCTGCCTCAAAAATGCACCGATGCTGATAGTACAGAAAATCATCCGCCTGGAGTTCGTCCAGATATTCATCGGTAATACTGTCAGCGGTGGCGATCATGCCTGCCAGCACTTCACGCTCCGGGGCGGCGGGATCGTCCATCCCGTTGGGTAAAGTGGGGAATAGTTCGGTTGAGGGTGAATTCATGATAAAATCCTATTGTTTTCTTTTGGGAAACTGGCCGGGATACGTTGTTCCTGCAACGTCCCGGCAACTCGACTAAAACGGGATTTCGTCGGGCAAGACCGGATCGGGTCTGGCATTCGCCGGGCGTGGCTGCACCTGCACCACTTCCCAAAAATCGCCGGGTTTGTGAAGCGTGACCCTGACCGGGTGCGTTTTCCAGTGAAGCGCTGCACCGTCTTTCAGCTGTTCCATCTCCGGGGCATATCCTGCATCTTCAAACAGTTGAAAATTGTTTTTCTCCGGGTCGGTGTGCCTGAACACATTCACCTTTGTTCCATCACTGCACACACAACGCCACATCGGGCTGGCGCTGTTTTTGGTGCGTCCGGCTTCCATCCGGGTGATCTCTGTAGTCTTGCCGGGGCTGCCCGGCGCGGCTGCCGGGATAGGGTCTACCTTTACTGGTGCTTTGTACAGCACATAGATAATCGACGTGCTTCCGCTGTAGCTGGCCGGGGTCGCGCTAACGAGGGTGTACCCTTCTGTCAGGGCGGCGTCCAGCTTCGCCTGTGCCTCGGTGTGCCATTTCTCGAACTTTTCTCGCTCCCGCTGCGGATGGGCGAAAATGTCGGCGCTGTCGGCTGCCATTGAAACGATAAGGTCAACAACTTTGATCACGGTCTATTCCTCCTCACATTCACAATCCGGGTCTGGTGCGATAGATATATCCGTCCAGGCAGCACGGCATACGTTGCAACCGAGATAACCAACCACCTTGACGCCTGCCTGATGGCCTTCCCTGTCCCAACAATCCAGAACACGTTCATCCCAACAGTACCAGTCGGGTGATCCGCACCTGGGACAATGGATCGCGGTCTGGCCGGGTTCGTCTGACTGAATCAGGTCAATCATATGGATCACTGCCTGGCACTCAGGATTATCTGCTGGCGGGTGAACAACCCGGCAGTTTTCGCATTTATTCCTATACTTTTTGGTAAGCTGGCGGTCTGGCCGGGGGCGTTGGTTTGAATCAGGTCAATCATGTGGATCATTCCCCGCCTTCTACCGGGATTGGTTTTCCTTGCGGCGGGGGATCATCCGTCCAGCGGTAGTTGCAGGCTTTGCAACGGTAGGCGTAGCGGGTCGCCTGTCGCCCGCCGATCTCCTGTCCCTTCCGGGTAATGTGCAGGCGGCGGGTGGGATGTTCCCAAATATAGTAAAAAAGACCTTCGCTTCGGTTACATTTCGGACAAACAAAATTATCCTCGTTGGCGGGATCGGGCTGGCTAAACCCGCTTTCCTCGAAAACAAATCCCTCCCGTTCCCACTGGTCGATCTGGTCTTTGATGGGGTCGGGGTAATGTTCCTCAAAGGCGTTGCTCTCCTGCCCGGCTTCAAGCCGCAATTGTTCTTCCTGGGGGTCGATATTGGCCTCCTCAATGAAGCGATCCCATTCCAGCGCTTCATCGTGTTCAGTATCGGAGTTGTGGTTATCGTCATTGGTTGGGTTCATTCGCGCACCTCTGAGGGGTCAAAGAAGGAAGCGCGGTACTGGTCAACCAATGTAGAAGCGTCCTTCTGGATAGACAGCGCTTCCATGATCGCCAGTTCGTTCACTTCCTTATGCAAGCACATCAGAATCAGGCAGTAATCGGCCTCGGCGCGGTTACAGGGTACGTTCACCTCGGCGGTGACGCCTTCCAGGGCGCGGTACACCGTCGCGCTGATGGGGTAGACACTAAACCCGTGTGCATCGGGCATACACACAAAAAAGGCTTCCAGGTACGGCTTTTCGGACATGGTTTCCTATCCTTTCGGTGATACAGACACATTCAAACTGCCACAGATCGCCTCGCGTCCCTTATCGGTGAGCGTAAAGCGGTCTGTAGGCTGGTAGAGCGGGCGGTTATCGACCTTTTCCCAAAACACATCCCATAGGGTGGGCGGTTTCGGCGTCGGTGTGGGCGGTGGCGTGGTGTGCATGAGGTTTCTATCCTTTCTGATACAGTTCACAATTACCTGGCAATATGTTTCAGCAGGGCAAGAGTCATTTGACAGTCGCCCGCTGCGCTGTGAGCGTCTTTAACAATCAGGCGTTCGCGTTTGACCGCGTTCGCCAGCTTGAACCATTTCCAATGGTCGTGGTAGTCGTCCCATGTTTTGCTGTATTCCCCATAGGCAAGCATCGCGCAATGAAACCGGGCGATCTTCCAGTCACTGCGGATTTTGGAGACCTGATCACTGCTGGCAATCATGGCGGTGTCATAGGCGGCGTTGTAGATAATCACATCGCGGCCATAGAGGATTTCCCGTACCTGTGTGCGAACCTGCATCCAGCGCGGGCATTTCATCACGTCTTTATCGGTGATACCGTGTACTGCTGTCGCATCTTTGGGAATACGGAACAGAGGACACACGCGGGTATTCAATAACTCCCGCCCTGCCGGGTCAATGATAGCGATCTCGATAATCTCTGAGCCTGATCCTAACCCGGTGGTTTCCGTGTCCAAGACTACAAAATCACCGCGTTGGATAATGGATACAACTGATTTAAGATTGCTCATTTTGTCGCCTGTGAAAGTATGGGTGATGTGCGCTCAACTAGTACAGTTTTCTTCTCTAGTGAGCATTTCAAAAGCCATGTGGA
>CAYSOC010000117.1:0-20737 GCA_964432445.1 uncultured Anaerolineaceae bacterium | reverse complement strand
AGCGTGGAGTTGAGCACACCGCCCCTGCCGCCGCCGATAATATAGGCCTGGGTGAATACCTGAAATGCCGAGATCATCTGGATGACCAGATTGAACAGAATAACGGGCGAGAGCAAGGGAATCGTAATCGAGAAGAACTGCTGCACCTTGTCCGCGCCATCTACACTCGCCGCGTCATAGTATTCCTGTGGAATCTGTTTCAGCCCCGCGAGAAAGATAATCATGGAGGAACCGAACTGCCACACCGAAAGCAACACGAGCGTCATAAGTGCATATTTAGGGTCGGTGATCCAGCTAGGGAGGTTGGTGAAACCAAAGACCCCTAATAGCTGATTTACCAGTCCGTTTTTCTCGAAAAGTTTTCGCCACAACACGGCGATGGCGATGGAGCCGCCCAGAAGGGTCGGGATATAATAGATAGCACGGTAGAACGTTACACCTTTTAGTTTCTGATTCATCAGCATCGCTACAGCGAGCGCGAATAGTAACTTGAGCGGTACAGCCAGAAACACATAGGAAAATGTCACCGAAAGCGACTTCAGGTAGTACGGGTCTACGAGTACCACCTCGCCTGTCGGATCAACGAACTCGGTTTGCCCGATCACCGAGCCGAACATTTTCTGATAATTGCTCAACCCGATCACCTTTGTCTCATCGGGTTTGGTGAAATCATAGTTCGTGAAACTGAGCAGCAATGAATGTCCCATTGGATAAAGCGTAAATACAAGGAAACCCAGCAGCCAGGGCATAAGAAACATATAGGCAACGGTGTTGCGCCTGAAAAATTTGCTGAGACCGGGATTGTTGATCACAAAAGATTTCCTTTATCCGTATCTTGCAGGCAGTCAAAAGCTATCGGTGAACTGGTACATTGTTCTGTCAACCTGAAATCCGATCGCTTCTACGATCCGCTGACCGGGCCAGTAGACTCCCGGATAATGAGTTGCGCTTCCGATGTCGTCACCTGCTGCGGAAGGCTCGGCTCGGCCAGCCGCCGGAGCAGTAACCGAACTGCGTCCCGCCCGCTTTGCTCCGCTCTCCCGGAAACCGTAGTCAGGCGGGGCATGGTGTAGCTGGAAAACGGGATGTCATCGAATCCTGCGATAGACACATCATCGGGAATCGCCAGGCCAAGATCGCCAGCGGCGCGGATGACTGCCATCGCCAGCATATCGTTGACGACGAGCAATGCTGTTGGGCGATCCGGGCGGTTGAGCAATGTATAGGCCGCCGTATATGCCTGTTCCAGCGTATCGCCGCAGTGGGCTTCAAAGGCTCCCGAATCTGTCAGGCCAGCTTCGTGCAGCGCCTGACGATAGGCAACCAGGCGGTCACTCGCTTGCACTTCCTGGGTGACACCATAAACGAACCCGATGCGGCGGTGTCCCAGCCCAAGCAGATAGTTCATCAGCGCATATGTGCCGCTGGCATAACTGTGGACAACATGATCAAACTCGGCTTCAGTGCCTGTAATTTCGACGGCAGGCTGCCCCGACTTCCGAAAATATTCCGGGAGTTTTGAGGAGAGTCGCTTTACTGACGCCAGCAGGATATAACCATCGACGCTTTGCTGCACGAGTTTCCGCAAGGCTGCATCTTCCTGCTCAGGGTGCATCGAATCCAGCGATACATACAGACTGTATCCGGCAGACTGCAATTCGCTGGAAATCCCAAACAGTATCTGCCAGAAAAAAGGATTCAGTACCGTAGGGATAATCACGCCGACAATTTTTGAGTGTCCCCGGCGGAGCGATTGCGCCCGCGCATCCGGTTCATAACCAAGTTCAGCAATAGCGTCCAATACGCGCTGTCGGGTTTCTGCCGAAATAGGAACCCGGAGATCAATTTGATCGTTCAGGACGTAGGACACAGTTGAGCGGGATACTCCTGCCTTGTCTGCCACATCCTTCTGTGTTGGGCGCTTCATAAAATAAACTCTACTCTACATTTTTGCGAAGAAACGTGTCTATTGTTTTTATTTTCTCGTATCAGTTGACACGTGTGAATCAGTGTAGTATAAAATAATTTGCAAGTCAAGCCTGTTACAAAACCGTTATTTGTAACGCTCAACTCAAAAAGAAGTGGCATCGGGGTCAACGCAAAGCACTTCTGTTTATTGATATGCTCAATAAATTTCCAGAATTCTTTATTCGATTTGATCCAACCATGCAGGTTTCCGTGTTATGCAATGCTAAGTTATACCTGTTCCAGACCTGCTTGTTTTGGCTGAAAAATTTAAAATAATTCCCGTCTCTCAAGAGCCTTCATCGCTATGGTGCTGGGCAACCCAAATTAAATTGTCGAGGCTGACTACCCCGAACCAATGAGGTAAATCGTGAAAATAACCCAGCTAAAAACCAACCGCATCGTAAACCCTTTGGGTTTTGCTATAGAGAAACCTGCTTTTTCCTGGATTGTGGAAGATACCCACGACAAGACCCAGACTGCCGCCCAGGTTCTGGTAAGCCTTGACAGTGATTTCAGGCGGGTGATTTTTGACAGCGGCAAAGTGGATGGTTCAATAATTGATAGTCTGGCTTACCATCCTCCGATTTTGGTTAGCCCGCGCACGCGCTATTACTGGAAGGTTCGGGTATGGGGAGAAACCGAAAGTGCCGAAAGTGAAGCTGCATGGTTTGAAACATCGAAAATGGAGGAAAGCTGGAACGCGCAATGGATCACCCCCGATACCGATGATAATCAGCTTCACACGATTCTATATCACTACTTCGTTCTTCCCGATAAGGCTGTTTCGGCACGCGCTTACATCTGCGGGCTAGGGCTATATCATTTTGAATTGAATGGAAAAAAGGTTGGGAACGAATATTTCAACCCCAACTGCAATGCCTATGATCAGTGGATTCAATATCAGACATTCGACATCCTTGAATATCTTGCAACAGGGTCAAATCTTGTCTCTTTTATGCTCGGTAACGGCTGGTATAAAGGGCGGTATGGCGCTAACGGCGGGGCGACAGAATTCTATGGGGATCGGTTTGCCCTGATCTGTGAGATACACGTTACGCTGGAAAATGGGGCAGAGGTCATCATTGGCACAGACCCCTCATGGAAAGCGCAGCCTTCCCCGGTTATCGCAAGCGATATTTTCGATGGTGAAACCTGTGATGCCCGAATCGGGAAGGTTGTGCCAGCGCCCGATAAAACGTTTGGCGTGAGGCCAATCGAGATCGACATGGCGCGGCTGGAGGCAAGAAGATCGCTTCCGGTTTGTATCAACGAAGAAATCAAACCCATTGCGATAATTCATACGCCCGCTGGCGAAACCGTAATGGATATGGGGCAGAACATGACAGGATGGCTGCGTTTCAGGACAAACGCACCGTCAGGAACCCGTATTCATCTTCAGTTTGGTGAAGTGCTGCAAGGGGGTAATTTTTTCCGCGATAACCTGCGTACCGCCAAAGCAGAATATATTTACGTTGCTGATGGCAGCGACACCGTTGTAGAGCCATATTTTACATTTTTCGGCTTCCGATATGTCAAAATTTCAGGGTGGTCTGGCGATCTCAACCTTAATGACTTTACTGGATGTGTGGTCTATTCGCGTATGGACATCATCGGTGAAATCGAGACATCTAATGAGAAGGTCAATCAGCTTTTCAGGAATGCCATGTGGGGTCAGAAGGGGAACTTTCTGGATATTCCAACCGACTGCCCACAGCGTGATGAGCGGTTGGGATGGAGTGGCGATACCCAGATGTTTTCGGGTACGGCGTGCTTCAATATGGATAGCGCGGCATTCTTTTCAAAATATGCTTACGATCTGTATAAAGAACAGGCAAAAACTGGCGGGATGGTTCCTCATATCATCCCGATGTCCAATCTCGACAAGGGCGGTTCCACTGCCTGGGGCGATGTCGCCACTATCCTGCCCTGGAACGTGTATGAGTTTTACGGTGATACCGATATTCTGGAACAGCAGTTTGGGAGCATGTGCGCATGGGTCGATTACATCAGGGATATTGATGACGCATCCGGCGGCAAACGTCTCTGGACGGAAGGGACTCACTTTGGCGATTGGCTATCGCTGGATGCCAGCGACCCGACTTCGCGCAAAGGCGGCACGCCTCATGATTTCATCGCCTCGGCTTTCTATTGTTATTCGGCGGGGATAGTCGCAAAAGCCGCTACGGTACTCGGCAAACGGAAGCAGGCCGAAGCGTATGGGCGACTATCGGCAGAAATCAAAGCGGCAATTCAGCGCGAATATTTCACCGCAACCGGACGGCTGGCTGTCCCAACGCAAACGGGATATGTGCTGGCGCTGTTCATGGATTTGGTTCCAGAGGCGCACCGTGAACGGGTGCAGAACGATCTCATCGCAAAGCTGAATGAAGACAAGGCTCACCTGCGCACAGGTTTTGTCGGCACGCCCTATCTCTGCCGCGTCCTGTCGGATATTGGAGCCAATGATCTTGCCTACAGGTTGCTGCTCAATGAGGATTATCCCTCGTGGTTGTACGCTATCAATCTGGGCGCAACAACCATCTGGGAGCGCTGGAATTCTCTCAACCCCGATGGGTCAATTAGCTCGACAGGGATGAACTCGCTCAACCACTATGCCTATGGCTCTATCGTCGAATGGATGTACCGTAATATGTGCGGGTTGAATCCGTGTTCGGACGAGGTAACCGGTTTCCGTAGCGCTCTGATCGCGCCTCAACCGGATAAGTCGATCCAGTGGGTGCGGGCGCGTTATCGCTCTGCTGCTGGCCTTTATGAAAGTGGCTGGCAATTTGACGCGGAAGGACGCCTCATTTTAGAGATCAGCATTCCGTTCAATGCCTCGGCTAAAGTCATCCTTTCAAACGTGACACCCGGTAATATCCGGCTGGACGGTCAGCCGTTGCGCGAAGGAAAACAGACAGGGGATAGTGTGCAATTGACGCTTGGCGCTGGCTGCTACAAGATTGAGTTAGAAAATCCCCCGGCTAAAGCCGAGGGCTAAACTCAAAGAGAGGGTTGAAAGCATCGGTTTCTATCGAACGTGTGCGTAAAACAGAGTCAAGCGCGTGTTGATTTCCTGTGGGGCAGTTGCCCTATCTTTGAGTTTAGCCCGGTGCTTTAGCGCCGGGGTTTTATACAATTCGTATCAAGTCAATTGTTGCAGCAGCCATTCATCCCGCTCCGAGCGGATTTCCGGCTTATCCATGCTGTGATCGGCGTCGTACATTTTGAGCGTTCGCGGCTCACTGGCGGCGCGGAATAATACCTGACTCTGCATATACGAAATATAAATATCTTCCTTTGCAAACTGAAACAGGATGTTCGCGTTTTTGATCGCGCGCAGGTAATCGGTCAATTCCAGAACCGCATTTTGGCGAATATAATCCGCTTTGGAGAGCGGTTGTTTACCATAAAATGCCCAGTCGCTCAGGCTTGGAACGGCGGCGAGGAATACATATGCTTTCGCGCGCCCGTCCACCCCGGCAGCGATCATCCCATACATCGCGCCGTAATCATGCCCGACAAAAGCAATGCGCGTTATATCAACATTGGGGCGCGACGTGAGTAAATCCATCGCACGACGCAACGCTACAACCTGCCGAATCGAATTTGCGTAATCATCTTCCAGAGTCCGGTTTCGATACCAATCCGGGGTAGACCACATCGCATCTACCAGCAGCGAGACGATCCCGTTGGAAGCCAGCGCAACCGCTTCCTGCAAGAACTGGGTGCGGTTGGTGGTTTCGGGTTCACCCAGCCAGTGTGTCCAAAGTATCCCCGGAAACGGGCCGCTCCCCGGCGGAATGACAAGGTATGCCTTGATCGTCTGATCGGCGGCCTTGAATGTAATATCGTGTACGGAAACATTGTCATTCTTTGTCTCTACACCAATTTCCTGAATCGCGAGATCGGCGGTAGCGTCATAATTGAAAAGCTGTTTTGAATCAGTCATTTTGAAACTAACCTGTAAAATGCAGTTTGATGGTTATAGTGTACAATGAATCAATAACCTGTCAACAGGGTTATGGTGGTTAGAATGCAGACATCACAAATCGTGCTGGTCGGTGGGCATATCGCGCTGGATTTTTGTAATACGATGGAATATCGTGGTACGGATCATGAAACTGATCTGCTGAGAAACGGCTTTGCGTCGCTGGTGCGCTGGTGTCGATTTGTCAACCTGCTGGATGATGCACGGGCAGAACAATTGCAAACCTTCGGCAGCGAACACCCGGAGCAGGCAGCAGAAATTTTCCACCTGGCACAGGCACGCCGCGAAGCCGCTTGGCAACTGTTCGTCTCGGCTGCGACTGAAACAGCGTCATCCCCGGTAGCGCTGGATACCTTCAATAGGTGGCTGCGGGAGATACAGCAGGAGCGTCGGATTATCGCGGATGCCACAGGCAAATTTACATGGGGTTGGGAAGCGAGAGAAAAGCCGGATGCTTTCCTGCGCCCAATCGGATTGCTGGCGAGCGAACTGCTCACCTCCGGGGAATTATCCAGCCTCAAGCAGTGTCCCGGCTGTGGCTGGCTGTTTCTGGATAAGAGCCGGAACCATTCCCGGACATGGTGCAATATGCGCTTTTGTGGCAATCGTTCCAAAGCGCGGCGACATTACCAGCACAAAAAAGATCAATCGGCAAGTGTGTAATATTTTCGGCACAATGCGCGATGATCAGGAAAGATCAGGAATTTACACTTGCAGGATCAATCCGGCTTTCCACCAGATTTTGAAGAATTATTATTCGCCGCGCGCCCGCGTCTGGTACGCCTCTGCGCCTATCTGACAGGCAATGCCGATACTGCCGACGACCTCGCTCAGGAAACGCTGGTCGAGGCATGGCGCAACGCTCATAAACTTTATGACCTGACCGGGTTAAATGCGTGGCTCTCTGGCATCGCGCGTAATGTGTGCCTGCGCTGGGGACGCCAGCAGGGGCGCGAACTGGCACATTCTGGCGATGCTCTCAACAACGATTCCAGCGATGCTATTGATTTTGAGGTCGAACTGGAACGTGATGAACTAGCAACGCTATTGGATCGGGCGCTGGGATTACTCCCGCCGGAAACGCGCGAAGCCCTGATTCAGCGCTATATACAGGAATCGCCGCTGTCGGAAATTGCGGGCAGGCTCTCCATTAGCGAAGGGACAGTCGCGGTACGGATTCATCGCGGCAAACTGGCGCTGAAGCGTGTCCTCTCAACACAGTTCAGAGATCAAGCCATAGCCTATGGTTTTATCACCAGCGAATCATGGCAGGAGACACGGCTATGGTGTCCGGTTTGTGGCAAACAGCGCATGATCGGCATTCTAAATACCGCACAGGGGCGGCTCGGATTACGCTGTCCGGCCTGTTACAAAGCCTATGGCGCGACGATGCAAAACAGCCAATTGCCCAATGTGATCGACAAGGCCAAGGGCTTCAAAACAGCGCTAACCGCCATGATGGACTGGTCAACGCAATATTTTTATTCGGCGCTGGCGCGGCACAGCGTTTTGTGTATCGGCTGCAATCGCCCGATACAACCGAGCCTGCTGGGAAGTAATGTTCCCGGCTCACCACCGAATCGTTATCACGCGATTGATGCGTCGTGTTCGGTGTGCTGCGCGGCAAACTCGCAGGTGATTATTTCCTCTGCGCTTGGTCTGCCAGAGGGTCAACGCTTCTGGCAGAAACACCCACAAATACAGGTGTTGCCAGAACAACAGCGGGTTGTTGAGGGGCAACCTGCGTTAGTCATCACATTCGAGAGCCTCACCAATGCCGCCAGATTTGAGGCTGCTATCGGTCAGAACACATGGCAGGTATTGCACGCCGGAATCGAGGGATAAAAATGCCTAAATTATTGTTGATGCTGCTGATCATTTGCGGCGCTGGATTGTCGTCCGCTGGCGCTGTTTATGCGCGCCCGTCCGAGGTGGAAGCCATTCCTGCGATTGATGCGCGCGTCGTTCAAACCAGCGTGGTGATCCCGACCCCGGATAACGTCCGGCTGAACGGGACTTATTACGCGCCTTGGTATGGCAGCGATACCGCCGTGATCTTTTCCACAACGGGCGAAGGCAAACAGGCTGATTGGGCAACGCTGGCGCGAGAAACCGCCGAACGCGGCTACGCGGCGATCACCTACAATTTCAGGCTGTGGGTGAGTACATCCCGTCGGGATGTGAGCCTGAGCGACAAAGCCTATGATGATCTGTTGGCAGTGATCGCTTTTGCACGCTCACAGGGGGCAAAACGCCTGATTCTGATCGGGGCAAGCCTCGGCGGGATGGCAACAGCGAAAGGCGGCAAACTCGACGGCGTGGCGGGGATCGTCGTGATTTCCTCGCCAATGGACGCCAACGGGCTGAATATGCGCGTCACGCCCGACGAATTGAACGCGCCGAAGTTACCCAAACTTTTTATCGTTTCGGAAAATGACAAGCTGGTTGCGGCGTCCGCTACCCGCAAAATGTTCGAGCAGGCCAGCGACCCCAAACAAATCATCACTTATTCTGGTAGCGCACACGGCACGGATTTATTCAAAACGCCTGACGCCGACGACTTTACCGCAAAACTATCGGGATTCATCACGACGAATGCACCACGCACTGCCGTACAATCGAAGGAAAATCAGGCAATGTGGCACGAAGACTTACAAGCACTCGATGAAGCACTGCGCAAAAAACACATCAAGCCATTTCTTCAAACTCCCGAAGCGGACTACAAAAAGGTAGTGGATGCGCTGGATACGGATATTCCATTCCTGACTGATCAACAGATCAAAGCCGGATTTATCCGTATCGCAGCAATCCTTGACGGTCACACGATAATCTACACTGGGCAATCCGCGATGGATTTCCATCGTTACCCCCTACGGTTTTATATGTTCAGCGATGGGCTATATGTGATTGCCGCCAAAGATCAGGCTGCAATCGGTAAGCGCCTGGTGCGTGTCGGACATGCCAGCGTGGATCGGGCATGGCAGGTCTTGCAGGGGTTCGCCTCGCGGGATAATGAAATGTCGATCAAGCTGTTCACGCCGCTGTTCTTCATCATGCCGGAAACGTTGCAAGCAGCAGGGTTGATCGATGATCCCGCCAAACCGGATTTTGTTCTGGAAGATGCGTCTGGCAAAACCACCACCATCAACCCGGAGCGGATGACTGCTGCCGAATATCAACGCTGGTTGATCAATCCCACAGGTGTTGGTTTGTTCCAGCGCCCCGGCCCGCTGTACCTGCAACGGCGCGATGAAGCATTCTGGTTCACATGGCTGGAAGACAGCAAAACACTCTACATTCAATACAACATGGTGCGACGTACCGACAGTAGTGGCAAACTGCTCTACGAGTTCAGTCAGGAAGTAGACAAGTTTGCCAGTTCGCACCCTGTCGAGCGCACCGTAATCGACCTGCGCCACAACCTCGGCGGCGATAACACAACCTATGGAACGCTGCTGACGGTGATCAAAAATAATGCGACTATCAACCGTAGTGGAAAGCTCTTCACTATCATCGGTAGAGGAACATTCTCCGCTGCGACAAACTTCGCCGCAGAACTGGAAAAGAGTACCAAAACGCTGTTTGTCGGCGAGCCGACTGCCAATCAACCCAATCTGGTTGGAGATGTGCGCCCGGCGACGCTGCCAAACTCCAGAATCGTCGTCAGCATTTCCAGCCGCTATTGGCTCAAGAGTACGCCAGACGATCACCGCCTGTCGATTGCGCCACAGATTCCCGTAAATCTATCCTCAAAGGACTATTTCGCGGATCGTGATCCGGCGCTTGAGGCGATTTTGCGCTATGAAGCGCCATAATATGGCATCATAGCGGCTCACGATTGGAAACGGAATGTTGGCGGGCATGTGACAGCAATGCCGCTGCCCGACCATCGTTCAACGAATCGGCAATAATTTCGACGCGCGAAAGAAAGTCTACCGCTTCCGAATACTCACCATTGTTGAGCAATCGCACCGCCGCATCAATGAATCGACTAAGAAACTCTTCGCTCTCTTTGACAAACTCGGCAGGCTCGGCATCCATAAATTCAAGTGCCGCGTCCACGCTTTCAATGTTTGCGTTCGCCCGTTGCAGCGCCAGAATCAGGCCGCGATAGGCATGAGTACGCCGATAGAGCGTCGCGGACTTGACATAATCATCTTCGGAAATTTCGGGGAAATCCATCAGAGTGGCACGGCGCAGGATAGTAGCCGCGCGCGAAAACTCGCCCAAACTCATATAGACGCTACCCAACGCGGTATAGGCCGCGCCCATCGTTGGCGCACGATCCAGCGCATTCTCAAAACAGATAATCGCTTCGCGCTCATAGCCGGACGCCAGCATGATCGAACGCCCCAGATTGAAATGCACACTTGCGCCGCCTGTCGCCGCTGCGCGCTGGAAAAGCGCTACCCGTCGCCAGAAGCGATCCGGGCTTGCCGTGAGTTCTTCCTGCATCAGTGGAAACTGTTCCGCAAAGACCAGATCAGCGTCGGCATTGATCGCTGCCACCATCGCGCCCGTATAGGCGTTCTCGTTGCCCCAGGCCTCGTATTGTCGCGCCAGGGCAAGCTGTGCATAGGGCAGTTCCGGCTTGATCGCCACCGCTTGCCGCAGCATATCCACGCCGGATTCCAGATCGCCAAGCGAGAGCAGCATTTCGCCACGTTCCGCGATCACTTCGGGATAATCAGCATCGCGCAAATTGGGGAAACTCAGGCGGGCGACGGCCTGTTCCGGTTCGTTCAATACGTCGCGCAACAGGCGGATCGTGTGCAATTCTTCGGCAATTTCCGGCGGTAATGGCTGTGAGCGGCGCTGACGGGCTGCATTGCGCAGTTCTTCATAAAAGGTACGCGCGTTCGGCTGGCGGCGTTCCGGTGATTTTTCCAGCGCCCGCATGATTGGTTCATCGAAGGCTTCGAGCAGGGGATTATAGAACGATGGCGGGATCGGCTCTCCGGTCAGGATTTGGGTCAGAACGCCGTCATCATCCTTGCTTTCAGGGAGATAGTAGCGCCCGGTGAGCGCCTCGTACAGCACCGTTGCCAGCGAATAGGTATCGGATCGTGCCGTGACTTTCTCGCCCATCGCCTGCTCAGTGGACATATACATGAGTGTGCCGGATTGCGGGCCAATCCCGCGATCTCCCAACTCGCTGCGAACGTCGTGCGCCAGGCCAAAGTCCGCCAGTTTGAAGATACCTTCTTCATTAGAAAGGATATTTTCCGGCTTGATATCCCGGTGAATGATGCCCCGGCTATGCAGCGTCGTCAGCGCATGACAGACGTTACTCGCCATTTTCACAACTGCCCCCTGCGACAGATAACCGTGCTGGTTGATCAATTCACGGACGCTGCCGCCCGCCATAAACTCCATCACCAGAAACAGCGTATCGTTTTCCTCGCGTAGCGCGTAGGTCTGTACGATATGCGGGTGATTCAGGCTGGCGGCGAGCCGTGCCTCGCGCCGGAATTTCTCCGCCGTCGCAAATTCATGATACACTCCCGGATTAAGCTGCTTGAGCGCGACAACGCGATCCAGTGAAGTATCTTCGGCTTTGTAAACGATGCTGAAGCCGCCTTCACCGATCACTTCCAGAATGTTGAATTCACCGATCTGGTCGCCGGGTTCGAGGTACATTGTGAATCCCGCTAGTTTTTTTGTTAAGTATATTTCAGCTTTTAGAAAAGTTGCTATTTTCCTACAATTTGATACAACATGGTGAGAGGTACTTGAGCGATGCAGATTTTCATTTCCTATTCCCGTGCAGATAAAGCGTTTGCGTTGCGGCTTGGCAATGGTCTAAAAGAAGCAGGATTCAAAATCTGGCTGGATGTCCTGAACATTCCGCACGGTACAAACTGGGATTTGGAGGTACAGCGCGGGCTGGAAACCTCCGATACGATGGTGGTTCTACTCAGCCCAACCGCCTCTGCATCGGATAATGTGAAGGATGAATGGCATTATTTTATCGAAAAGAAACGCCGTATCATCCCGCTGATGATTCAACCCAACGACGTTCCGTTTCGTCTGTCGCGCCGCCAGCGGATCGATTTCACCAACAAGCCCTATGAGCAGGCTTTCACAGAGTTGGTGAACGCGCTGAATGAGCCAATTCAGGATGTGGAAGCGACAACAGATCGGCTCCGGGTTGTCCCGACCCGTATCCTGCCAATGTCGTGGGGAGAGCGTTATAGTGCGTGGGGTGGTCTGACTCCGGTCACATCGGGGCAGGCGCAGGTCAATGCCGCCGAGTTGCGCTTGCTTGCGCCGGAACGCCTGCCAATGGTAATCCCGCTGACGAGCATCACGAACGTTACACCGCAAAAATTACCCTGGGATACCTATCTGCTGCTGGAATTTGTGGATCGGGCTGCACATCCGGCGCGCCTGCTATTGATGGGAACGGAACGCGCCAAAAGAAGCAGCACACAGGCAGAGTTTTTAAGCGCTCTGAGTGCTGTTACCGGGAAGAAACTTGGCTAGATGGCCCGGCGCTGAAAGGCCAGACCGGAAATGAAAATGCAGGGATTGACCCCTATCCCCTTGCCCTTTCCCCGCTAGCAGGGAAAAGGAGCCAGACCACGCGGGTTTGGAAGTCCCTCCTCACCAGCAGGGAGGGATTCAGGGTGGGGTTAATTCCGGGATATGCCTTTCAACCGGGATATTTCCCCATCCTCTTACTGGTTCAGGAATTCACCGACAGCGGCGAACAGTTCTTCCATATCTTCCGGCAACAGGTCGCCCATGTGCGCGATACGGAAGGTGTTATCCTTCAGTTTGCCGTAACCATCGGAGAGCGTCAGCCCCTTTGTCGCCAGGAACTTGTTCAGCGCCTTCACATCGGTGTTGCGCGTATTGGCAACCGTCGTGACAGTCGGCGAACGATAGCCATCTTCTGCGAACAGGCCAAAGCCCATTTCCAGCGCCCAATCGCGCGTCATCTGCGCCATCTGCTCGTGACGGGCAAAGCGTGCATCCAGCCCTTCCGCGAGGATGTGATCGAGTTCAACATCGGTGGCGAACATCAGGGAGATATTCGGCGTGCTTGGCGTATTGTTCTTGACGAGGAACTTTTCCAGTTCGATCAGGTCGAAGTAGTAGCCGCGATTCGGAACCTGCTTCGCGCGTTCGAGGACACGATCCGAACCCGCCGCGAATGACAATCCGGGGGGAAGCGCCATTGCCTTCTGCGTGCTGGTCAGCACGAAATCGAGGCCAAGTCCCTCGAAATCGATCTTATAGCCACCGAAGATCGAAACGGCGTCCACGAGGATCAACGTTTCCGGGTACTGCTTGATGATCGGTACAAATTCTTCCAGCGGATTCTTGACGCCTGTGCTGGTTTCGTTCAGGACGATTGCCACCGCATCATAGGCCTGCTTCTTGAGCGCCTCTTCAAGTTGTTCCGGCTTGACTGCCTTGCCCCATTCGGCGCTGATCACATCGACCTGCTTGCCGTTGGCTTTGGTGACTTCTGCCCAGCGCTCACTGAACGCACCATTGACGAGGTGCAGTGCCTTCTTGTCATCCCGAATGACGTTACGGCTGGCGGCTTCCCAGAGTCCCGTACCGCTGGACGTGCTGACATAGACGCGCTTGCTGGTATAGAACAACTGGCGCAGCTTTGGCTGCACGCGCGCAAACAACGCCTCGAAATCGGCGCTGCGATGTCCGATCATTGACTTCGACTGTGCATCCAATACTTCCTGACGAACCTCGATTGGCCCCGGAATAAACAGCTTGATGTGATCTGGCTTGACTTTATCAACCATTGTTAGAGTTCCCTTTATGTGTTTTCAAGTACGGCTGGCGAGTTTTTCGCGCAGTTCATCGAGAGAAGGCGTCGGCGTTGGGTCTACTTCGTAGGCCATCGCCACATAATAGCTGACATAATCCCCGAACTGGACAGCAGCGAGAGCCTGGGTGAGGGGATTATCGCCGCGCGATTTGATCTTATCGACGGCGATGCCCTCCTGTAGATAAATATCATGCAGGGCTTCGATCTTGTGCGTCAACTCGACATCGGAGCCGGGAGGTAGCAGGAATGAACAGTGGACACGGGTCATCAGTGGTGGCGGGTGCATCACGCCGGCGGCGGCGTTTTCAATCGCCTCCAGCGTATCTTCGCACTGCGCCCAACTCTTGGCGTTTTCGTTGATCTGCGCTTTCCAGCGCCGTGCCACCGGAGACATCACGCCGCCACCGAACACCACCGGGATACGCCCGATCATCTGCCCGCCGAGCCGCTTGGCGGGGTTTTTCACAACAATGGAATGAATCCCGAAAATCTCGCGGCGGTTGACCAGTGTATCAGCGGCATTACGAATTAATTCAGCGCAGTCCTCGATCCAGCCGAAACGCCCGCCCAACACCAGAATATAGGTGAGATAATCTGCGAACGCTGTGCGTTCCAGCGTGAAACCGGGAATCTCCCACGTTTCACCATTGGGAAAAGCGAGTTTGCCACCGCCAACTGTCACCAGCCAGACCGAAGGCACTGTCCCGTTCAGCTTGTTAGCACAGGCCAGCGGCATCTTCGAGACCGACCCGAACGCGGCGATCACCAGATCGGCAGCGATTGCGCCCGTTCCGCTCGCCAGAAAGATCACCTGCTGGATGTTGGCGGGGAGTGTCGGCAGCGGCAATCCTTGCGCTGTCTCCCATGCCTGTAGCAACCGCTCTGGAAAGGCGTCGATATGCGCGATCATGCGTCCGGCGTCGATTTCCCGAAAATGTTCCAGATCATCCAGATTCATAACACATCCCGATTGTGATAAATGGTACAACCCCTCCGGCTAAAAAACGATGTGCAGTCGGCACAATGCCTGCCCGGTTGGGTCAAGACGGAAAATTATTATAACCTGGTTATACGCCAAAAAGCGTTTTTATTCCCGAAACATGCTATGATTTCGCCGTCTGGATAATATTCGGAAGGGCAGAACCATGTCTCCGACAAAGATTGTTTGCATTGACGACAAGCCAGAAATGGTTGAATTGGTGCGCTTGATTTTGGCAAAACGTAATTACGAATTTTATTCTGCGCAGGATGGGCGCGAAGGCTTGCAGGTGGTAAACAGCACTTTGCCCGATCTGGTGCTGCTGGATTTGATGATGCCCGATATGGATGGCTGGGAAGTCTATCATAAGATGAAGGCCAACCCGGAAACCGCTGATATTCCGATTATCATCCTTACGGCACGCGGGCAAAGCATTGACAAGGTTTTGGGGTTGCATATCGCCAAAGCCGATGATTACATTACCAAGCCATTCAGCCCCCAGGAATTGCTGACCGCCATCGAAAAAGTTCTCCAGCAAACCAACTCGGCAGACTCATCCGGCGCGAACTGATTGTCGGCGTCTGCCACGAATTTGCCAGACGAGCAAACCCAGCCCCATAAACGTGATCAGCCAACTCAGGATACGTGGTGGGGTTGTTCCAAAATATACCAGTAATTCACGCGCATTCGCCGGTACAGTGTAGGTTGCATAGCCTTGTGCATCCGGTTGTGCGTCGCTGTTGGAGCCATTGATAGAAATACTCCAGCCGGGGAAGTAGTGACGATCAAAACGGGTATATTCATCCGTGTTCAAATCAACCGTATAGCGCGAGGTCATCGGCAACCGTTCGACCTGAATCACGCCCAGCCGGGTTGGGAAAACCGGGCGATCCGGCGAGGGTGGCAGGATACGGGTGAACGCAATATCCACAATATCCCCGTTGGGGCGAAATGCCGTCGTCGGAATCAGTACCCCGCCGCGCAGTGTCCCATAAATCCGTGTCTGGCGTTCATCAATGGTGTTGGTAGCCAGATGTTCTGGATAATCCGGCAGAAGCAGCGGAAAAGCCTGTAACAACGGTAATGCACACAGGATAATCACGGCGATACGGCGCACCCGTGAGACAGGTATCCGGTTCAGGAAAGTGGAGCTATAGCCCGCGAGGGCAGCCAACCCCGGCACGCCCAACCCCAGTAGCAGATGACTCCATCCCAACGGCTGAAACCCCGCTGCCGACACCCGAATCGGAATACGCCATTCATCGTTGGTGTTCAAAACTGCCTGTATCCAGACAACGTGTTGCCGTTCTGCCAGCGCCGGGAACCAGAAAAAAGCAGTCAGAAATGTAGCCAGAATGATTGCCATCAGAGGGCGTTCCCGATTGGAGCGCGTCAGTGCGAAAATGATCAGGGGCAACAGACCGACCA
The DNA here is from genome assembly GCA_964432445.1 of uncultured Anaerolineaceae bacterium. Classification (GTDB taxonomy): domain Bacteria; phylum Chloroflexota; class Anaerolineae; order Aggregatilineales; family UBA2796; genus JBBRMW01. The sequence continues at coordinate 4,570 of CAYSOC010000117.1, read as the reverse complement.
GCATCAACCGTGTATCACACAAACTCCACAGGCAAAGCACAACAACCGCCATGACAAAATCCCGGCGCGCGAGACTCTTGCCAGCACGTTCCAGCAGCCAGAATGTCCAGGGCAGCAGCGCCATACTCATCAGGCTTGCCAGATCGCCCGATTCACGCGGCAACCCATAAACTATCGGGCTGCTGTAGAGGTAGACCAGCCCTGCAAGCAAGCCCGCCGATTTGCCCCAGCGCGAGGCGAACAGCATCATGCCAACCCCTGCTATTGGCAGCGCGAGAAACGTCATCGCGCGGATAGTGTCTATCGCAGTGGTATCTGTCAGCATCTCATAGAATCCGGCGAGGTAGTGTGGCAACGGTGCGAGATAGTTGAACAGTGGCGACCCCAGGCCATTATACATATCCGGCATCCAGCGGCTATATAAAATCCCGCTACGTAGCAGACTCGCGGTCTGGATCGAACGTGCAATATAGAGGGGCGAGTCATTATCAGCCGATAGCGCCGGAACAAAAATGATCGGGAGCATTGCCGGGATCGTCAGAAGGAGCATCAGGACAAGCGCCCAATCAATGCGACGGGTGCGCGGGCGCATCCATTCGGGGAGTTGTTCGGCTGGGATATTCATCAACGGCTGTGTTTGATCTTTCATCATTAAAGCTGAATGATACAGCTACCTGCTCTCTCCCGCGAGTAGGAAAATCGTCTGCTATAATGCGACACGTTTATCATTCTGGTAGAGGGATTTATCCATGCGGCGTTTTCTGATGGTGGCGGGAATCGTAGTTCTCGTAATGACAGGGATTTTTGCGTGGCGGAACATTCCGCGCATAGATACCTACACTATCGAAAAATCCCCGTTCGATCCAAATACCGTTTGCCTGTTTTGGACAGAATACCGTGATACACCCGATCCAGACTCAAAAGAAGTTACTCGCAGCCGAGCTTCATTTTGGCTGGATGTTGGGTCGGGCAAAATAGCACGGGCAGAGAATCCGCATCCTACCCAATATAACTTCCGTAATTCTCCCGGAAAACCTGTAATCTCGACTATTCGGCTCGAACCAGATGAAATCCCACAAGGTGATAACTATTCTTATACAGAGCGATACAAGGACGAATTGAAAAGAAATCGGGTAATTTGGTATCAAAACAACGAGCATAAAGTGTTGTATGACGGGCGGGTATCCTCATTAAGTTGGTCGTCAGACGGTCATAAGGTTGCAATTTCTGTCAGTACAAGTGGCGGCAGTTTAGTTCTGATTGTTGATGAAAATGGGAAAATACTCAGAAATATTCCAGTCGAAAATGAATTTACTGGTAATGATCCAATTCAATGGTCGCCGGATGGGAAGTACATTAGTGTGCAAGTACCGATTTCTAAATCAGACTCGAATGATTCAGGCGCATTTATTCTTATTGTCAAGATTGAAGATGGGAACACTATACGTACTGCAACCATCTGGAATATTGTAGGATTTGAGAGACATTATTGGGCAGAAAACGGGAAATTATTTGCTATCCACTACCGTGAAAAAGACGCTTTCAGAGTTGAATTTATAGACCCGGAAAAAGGATTACTACGCCGCCATGAGTGGTCGCATGATCCAAGCTATGGTACTAATGCTTTTCCGTCGCCCAATTTACAGTACATTGCTTTACTACACGGAGAACCAAAAACATCCGATGTTGTAGGAGTAGATGGAACAGTTTCCACGATCACTTCAAACGATATAAACAATGTCCGTTGGCTGGATGAGAATCGAATGCTCTATGTTGATTATTCTCGTGATAAAAACAAACAAGTCATCTCTTTAGCTCTTATGTTGTGGGATAATAGGGATCGGAAACCACGATTGATTAGTGAGTTAAACAACGGCGGATTTGGCGATCATGTAACCTATTTCAAACAATCTGCATATCTTAATCTGCCAAACCCTTCCAATGAATATCTCGGAAAATTTGCGGAACTGGATTTAAAATCGCTCGAAATGAAACTTTTGCCGCTCCTCCCATCTGGATATTGGTATAACCAAAGCCAAACGCGGACGATTGCGATTTATCAGGATAGCCAACCCTTTCCTTCAATGAGCGGAAATGCTCAATATGTTTTGATGAATAATGATTTGATACATCGCACGAGACAGGAATACAGATTTTCCGGGGATTTCTGGCGACCAAATTACGAAATTGAAAGTAGTGATTGGGTTGTGCTATCCAGAACAGCACAACCAGCAGAACAGAATTTTTATAGAGACATTGTGAAAAATTTTCTGGGGAAAGGATCAACACACAGACCTGAACCAAGACAGTATGCTCTCTACAATGTCCGTACCAATGAGTTCAAATTGATTGGAACAGGATTTTTTGTACTACCTCGCTATCTACTTGTTGATTCAGTCGGAACAGATAGAAATGATCGTAGCAACATTATCAGGTCCGGTGCGTTTTTTGCTTTCGTTGATCTCGTTAAACGTAACGAGAAATGGATGCAACAATACACTGTTTATGGGCAAACGGGAACGGAAATCTCATCATATATAATTGAGCCATTCACAATTTACGCAAATACATTTATTTGGCGCTACGCAATACTACTTTCACCCGATTACCAAAGTGCGTTGTTCTCAAATGAGCACTCTGAACCTGTGAAAAGAGACAATCAGGATGTAAACTCTGAACATCATACAGCCGTATATGTTGGGCATAGTGAAAAGACGACAGCGAGCTTATTGGAAGATATATCCAACAAATACGGCGATACTGTAATTGCCTACTGGTCACCAGATAGCAAATATTTTGTTGTTGAATATGAACCAGGACCCCAAATACCAATTGATTTAGGGCCACGACGCCATTTCCTCAAGCTATACAACGCTGATGGCACATTGCGTTGGGAGCGCGAAACCGCGTTATTCCAACCGGGGAACGTTGCCATCCAATATTGTGGCGAACCGTTCCCGCGTGATATGTATTCTTACTGACTGCTGCAATTATTCCTTGCCCGCTGGCGTTTTGGTTTTCTCGCGGCGCTTTTCGCGGCGTTTACCCGTCGTCGGGCCGAGGATTTGCGCCTCGATCCGGCGATAGTTCCGCATGAAGCGATCCCGCCAGAACGCATATACAAACAGGGCTTCGCGGCGCGCACGGTTGACTGTCATGCCAAAGCCGGCGCTCTTTTTGTGTCCAACCGTCTGCCACTGAATAACCATCGCGCCCCAGGTCAGGCCGCCGCCAAACCCGACAAATACCAGATGGTCATCTTCTTTCAGGCGTGCATCCTTGATCGCTTCGCAGAGCGCAATCGGGATTGATGCCGCGCTGGTATTCCCGTATTTATGGATGTTGCTGTAAAACAGGCTTTCCGGGATGTTCAGGCTGCGCGCGGCAGCGGCAAGAATACGCTGGTTGGCCTGATGTGGCACAATCAGTGCAATATCATCGAGCGTAATGCCCGCTTTTGAGACGGCTTCGCGGATTGAATCATTCAAAATATGGGTGGCGAAGCGGAATACTTCGCGCCCATCCATATGAATCTTGTTCAAAAGCTGACCATCGGCAAGGGCTGTATTGTTTGGTGTCGGGACGCCAAGAAGTTCCGCACCAGAGCCATCCGAGCCGAGAACGCAGGAAAGTATCCCGCCGGGGTTATCGCTGCCCTTGAGGACGACAGCGCCCGCGCCATCTCCGAACAAAATACAGGTTCCGCGATCCTCCCAGTCGAGGATACGCGAATTAGTTTCGCTCCCAATCACAAGCGCAATATCAATGCTCCCGGAACGGATCGCCTGTGCCGCCATGTTCAGCGCATAGACGAACCCGGAGCAGGCCGCACTCAGATCGAACGCCCCGGATTTGGTCGCTCCAAGCAGGTTTTGAATTTTCGATGCTGTGCTTGGATAGAAGTTTTCCGGGGTAGAGGTCGCCACTACAATCAAATCAATGTCAATCGGGATGATGTCTGCGACTTCGAGCGCTTTGCGCGCCGCCTCGAAGCCCATCGAAGTCACCGTTTCCCGTTCACCAGCGAAACGGCGTTCGTGGATGCCCGTGCGGGTGCGAATCCATTCATCGCTGGTATCAACCACTGCTTCCAGATCATTATTGGTAATCACCGTGCGAGGGACTTCCATCCCCCATCCGACGATGTGTGCGTATCGTGCCGGAACAAGGCGCTGACCGACATTGCGCAGCAGTCCGGTAACGCGCTTCTGAGAGGCTGGGCCGTGACCGTTGCCGTTCACACCATGCCCGTTCAACCCATTCGCGTTCCCATTTTTCGACCCATTTCCGTTGGGGGTGTGTCCATTCCCGTTATTATTGGTAAAAGCGACGCCGTTCCCGTTCGTGCTGGCAGCAATGCCATTAGTCGTTGCCATCAAAATTCAGGCGCAAAACCCTCTGCTACTAGGAGTGAGGAGAAAACGCCTTTTCTCCTTTCTGACTAGTCTGGTAGGTATAACCGTCGCTGTGTTGGATAAGCACACAGTAACGATGACTAATACTCTGTACAACTCCGGAAGCAGTGCCAATATTAAACATTCCGGAAGCACGCACAGCAACTCGCCCTCTG
>CAYSOC010000116.1:0-20752 GCA_964432445.1 uncultured Anaerolineaceae bacterium | reverse complement strand
TTACGCATCATGTCGCCGCAGTATTCGCCCGACGGCGCAAAGATTGTGTATATGGTTCAGCAATCGCCGACATGGCAGATCGCGGTGGCGAACGCGGACGGCAGTGACGCGCATTTGTTGACGAGCGATGTGGCGCTGGCATTGACGCATCCGAGCAATGTCGCGCCCGTCTGGTCGCCCGACAGTTCGCAAATCATGTTCCTCTCCAATCGTAATGGGAAATGGGAAATCTTTGTCATGAACGCCGACGGCTCGAACGTGCAGCAAGTTTTGAAAAACGTAACGGACACCATTGATATTCAGTACGACTTTCAAGCGGGACGCATGTTGAGTTGGACGGATGCGGTCGCGTCACAACCGGAATGAATTTGCCAAGCGGCGCGGCGGTGACTTGGTGAACGCGCCCGACCCGTATCTTGAAATACAGGATGGGCCGTTCAAAGACATCCTCGCGGCAGCGCATGAGATCAATAACCCGGCACAATATACACTGGCACGCGCTTTCATCGGACGCCACCCGATTGTGGAAGATCGGATTGCTACCATCCAGGCGAATACCAATTGGGACGATTTGATCCGTACTCACTTGGTGCAATGCTACGAACCGATCCTGCCGCAATGTTTCCGATCCGAGGGCGGAAAAAAGTTAATTTACTGCTGTCCGCGCTGCGGTTGGGCGTTGCGCTGGAAGGGTGACGAGGCCGTGTGCTATCAGGGCGGCCCGTGTGCTGATTTGGTCGGTGATTTAGCCGCGCACGCGGAAGCAATCCCCTATAAGCGCGAGATGGTATGCACCACTGAAGGGATTCAAAAATATGTCGTTGCCCCGGAGATCGATCTCTTCTATATCCATGACAAGCTGCAACACGAGTGGGGCGCACTCACCGAACTCTATCCTGATTTTGACCTGTTCGATTTGCTGGTGAAGTTTCCGAATGGCGCAGTTTGGGCAGTCGATGTCAAAGATTATCGACAAGCAGCACGATTGGCGCGCAAGTTGAACGAAAAACCGTTCGCCTGGGGACGCAACTGGACACAGGCATTCTACATTTTCCCTGACTATCGCGCCACGCCGGACTATCTGAATATATTCAAGATCGGGTGGATACCCCAAAAGGATGTGAATTTTACCAGCACCCGTGATTTTCTCGCCCTGGCACGAAAGGAACTTGCCCGATGAATCAAGCATTTTATGATAAGAAGCAGACGGGGCACTGGTCAGCGCTGACGGGGCAGTTCAAGAAAGCGTTTCCTGATGTAGCGTGGCACATCCGCGAGTGGGAAATCTTTTTTGAGATCGAAACCGTGCTGCACTTGCACGCGCTGTTGATCCCTAACGGAGACGGCGTTCAAGTTCCCGCGCCCGAAGATTCATGGAGTCTTGTTTCCGGCTATACGATTGAAGGGATCAATGCAGATGATGAAGCGCGGCGCAAGTGTCTGGTGCTACGTTCGTCCCTGCGCTATGTTCGCACTGCATCCGCGTGGAAACTCTGGTTGCGCTGGTATCAGCGGGATGCCGGCAAACCCATGCGGTTATTTCGCTTCCATTGCACCGTAGAGGGGACAGCCACGTTTCAGGAAGAACACTTCGGGGTAGCTTTCCATCGGGAACGTCTCGAAGCCTACAAGCAACTTTATCAACTCCAGCCCGCCGTACCAGAGAGTGATGATGGTCAGCCCATCGCTGAAGCTGGAACATATTCTTTTACAGTAGATAAAGCCTCATACTCGGTGGAAATCACAGAAGCCTTTGCCAAAAAGGGTTCGATCCAACCACCGCGCCGATCCCTGCCAGATAGGACACTACCTCGCGCACTAATCACAATTGATCTGGGTACTGATTTACGGACCATTGCGGAAGAATTGGATGCCCATGAAGCGGAACATGGTCTCGTACCCGGCAACTGGCTCGCGCGCTGGGAGACGTTGCGGTTCATGCTCCCGGAGTCAATGCAATTGGAATGCCGCTTCACCATCGACGGAATTTTTCATTTGGCCGGGATGCTCGGCGCGGGTAAATCGACCCTGATTTATCTGATGGTGTATTACCTCGTAACGCGCTACGGGCTGCATATCACGGTGGTGATGAACACCGTCGTAGAAATGATTCGCTTCGCGGTGTGGTTGCGGCGTTTGGGCCTAACGGCTACCCCAGCGTTGGGGCGCCATCGCCGCGCCGAACATGCTCAAAAGTACGGGCTGGCGAACGCGGAAGCACTCGATCCAAGAGTAATATTCCAATCGAATCAGAACGCTGAAACCGACTATCCATTGAACTGGCTGGTTGCGCCCTGTGCGATCAGCGGGATGCAGGAACAACCAATCCCCGCAGGTAAAGAACCCTGCTATCAATTGATGGATGTCACAGGCAAAAAGCATCGTTGTCCACTCCTCACCACCTGCCCCGTACATCAACCCGCCCGCGATCTCACCGAAAGCCAGGTCTGGGTGGTCAATCCCTACAGTTTTCTGTATTCCCGTGCGCCGGAAGGTATTGGCACGGGCAATCATCGCCTGCTCGAAGCCATCTATCGCCTGAGTGATCTGGTCATCATCGATGAAGCAGACCGTGTACAAGTGCAGTGGGATGATGCGTTCGCACCGACGCGCCAACTCGTGGGTGGAGACGATTCGTTTCTGGATGCGCTGCATCGCAATCTGGGGCAGCGTTCGCTATCGGTTGGCAGGTTTGGGCGACGGCGTTCAGCCCGCGCTCAGTTTCATCGCCTGACGAATAATGATGATCGAGCGCATACCCTCTCAAATCATCTGTTCCGGTTGATCGCCAAAGCGCCGAAAGTTGCTAGGTGGCTACGAAGCAAACAGCTTACCAATTTCATGCTATATCGCGCTCTGACCGAGCGGTTGGTAAAGCTGTTGCCCAAAGACATCCCTGAGCCGGATCAAGAAAAGTTACGGGAATTTCTGAAAAACGAGTTCCGCGCCTATTGGTCGCAGCCATTCCGCAACCGAACTACATTTTTGGGTCAATGGATGCGTGAAATTGGTGACCCGGATATTCCCGAAAAAGATCATAGACGAAAATTGGCACAATGGCTGTCAAATCTGATGGGTTGGGAATTGCCATTGCGTGCCAAACGTCTGACTGCCTTGAACCTGCTTGATTTCGCCGTGACGTTCACCGCGCTGCTCAAAACTGCCAGCGATCTCACCTATCTGGCGGTGCTGCTGGATGATGAATTAGGTGACCTCGGCGACGAAAGTTATACCGTGCCGGATATGATCACCAGTCTTGTTCCCGATCCACCGCTTGGGGCGATGTTGGGAGTACGGCACATCGGGTATGCGGGCGCGGCGAACTTGGGTATGTTCAACCTGTTGCGTAACAGTGGGATTGGGCGCTGGTTGCTCCTGAATTTCCCGGGTTTATATTGGGATCAGATGGGCGAAACCGGGCCACATCTGCTGCTCACCTCGGCGACCAGTTGGCTGCCCGGATCGGCACAATTTCATCTCGCTACACCGCCGAGCGCGATCTTGCTACCACCAGATGAAAAGAGTAGCGGAGCGATTGAATTGCTGGTGCGTCCTATACGCAAAATTTCCGGCGCGGGCAAGCGCCGCGAATCAAATCTGCGGGCGATGGTGCGCGACTTGATCAAGCCGGGAAAGCACAGCCTGTCTGATCTGCAACGGGAACTCGATTACTGGAAAGAACGGGATCAAAATCGAAAAATTCTGTTGGTTGTCATGAGTTATGAACAGGTGGGATGGGTGCGTGACGAACTCTCCCGTAATGAAGCATGGGCGGGGCGCATCCGCAGCGTGATTCCCGACGATCTGCCCAATGAAGATGAAGATATGCTTCGCGCGCGGCAGGTAGAACAGTTCCGCGATACGAGCGCCGATATTCTGATCGCGCCCCTACTGGCGATCCAGCGCGGGTTCAACATTCTGGATGAGGACGATGGTGCGCTGCTCGGTAGTGTGTATTTCCTTGTGCGCCCCTACCCGCCACCCGATGACCTGAAACCACAGCTTTTGAGTTTGAATGCCTGGACAATGCGCCAACTTCATGAAGATGGACGTCGGATTTCGCCCAAATTTGCGGAATATGGAATAGGTGCAGTGAAAGAACTTCGCAGGCTGGCCTATGCGGAATGGAATCGGCGGCTCCGCACACATGGCGGACTGGATGCGATGGATGCAGATATTTATGCTGAATTTCTGCGCGATCAGTTTGTGGCAGTCTGGCAGACGATAGGGCGCTTGCTGCGTGGCGGGCGTAGTGCGCGGGTGTATTTCAGCGACAAGGCATTTGTGCCGGGAGAAGGGCATCGAAATATGCTCCACGATTGGTACACCATGCTCGAAACGATGGCAACTCAACCAGACGAAATCGATCAATTTCTTGCGCAGTGGCTCTATGGGCGGGCGCGGCAGGCATTTCAGGATGCAGTGAAGAAGGGAGAAATACGGTGATGAAAAACGAGAAAAATCAGCAAATTCAACCGTTGGCATGGTTTCCGAACGGAATGTTGCCAGACACGCTTCGATACGTGGTAGCATTGAAGATGCCGCCCGATTTGTGGCGAATCCTGCGGAGTATCGGCCCAAAGATTAAAGAAATCGGCGTCGCGCCGATCTCTGGCTTGCACGATCTGATAGCGGCACATTCTCATCATATCATTGCTTTTCAACCGAAGGTTCTCTGGACAGAGGAAGCCAGCCCGCGCTGGCTCTATCTGCGTAATAGTCATGCCCTTGATACGGAAAAACTAAAAAACCTGATCAAATCGTGGCTGATCGCTACCGACAAGATCAACGGAAAAGTGACCGCCAACAAGATAGATAGCATCAATTGGTCCTGGGATGAATCCATCGATCTGCAAGCTGATCCACTATTGCAGAAACTCCTGCTGCCGGGATTGATCGCGGGGTGGTTGCTCGAACAGGAAACGCCGTTTCAATTCAAACTGGGTAGAAAACGCGATCCTGAAGAAATTCACGAAATGCGCCTCGTGCCGATTATGTCCGAGCGCGGCTTTGCAGAATTAGTCAGCGAACCTCGAAAAACACGTTCGGGCGCATTCTCGTTTGTATTGCGCTTGTGGATGCAGCCTGTCCCGCTGGTTGGCCTGGCGCTTTTTGCCAGAGCGTCGGTGCGCCGCTGGCATACCAGGCCGTTGTTGAGTCCCCAAAATTGGGTGGAAAGCCCAAAACGTAACCGCAACAAGAGTGTCTATTTTCGCCGTGAAACCGGCTATCTCGAAAAAGATGAATCCTCGCAGATTGTGTTTAGCCGGGTCAGGTTGCGCCATTTCAACAAAGGTGGGGCGAAGTTGCACTGGGTGGGCAATCAGGCGAAGGTGCTGGAAAAAACAAGTTATGAGGGAGAATTTCCCGACGCGGAAACGCTTGCCCGGAAGCCACGAGAGTATATGGAGAAATTCCTGCTCACCAAGCCCGCCGGGGCAAAGGATAGTACGAAAACCGGGCTATGGTCAAATGATCACCGCGCTATCTTTCAGGAATTGACCAGTCTATTGGAACAATGGGCAACACCGATGCCCATCTGGATACGTGAAATAGCGGGCGATGACAAGCGCTCAAAATCGATCTACCTCCAGCGGCTAAAGAAAATAGTCAAAAATGTCGAGCCAAAAGCGGCAGCCTTACAGAACTTGCCTGCACCAGCGCGAATCGTGCTGCATGTGAACGATCAACGGCTGGTAAAAGAAATCATTCTGTGTGAGGTGGGCCTGTGGGATCGCTATCAACATCGACTGGATGAAAACCCGTTGCGGATTACGCCAGACGATTCCCCCAATAGCCCCTGCCTGTTGGAAATCACGATCAGCACTGATCCAAAACTGACCGATACCTTGCGACCCCCACCCAAAGGACACGTCCTGTCAGCTTATCACGCGGAAGCCAGCCAGCGGCGCGCTACCGAGATCAGCAAACGTACTCCAAAAGCAACACAACCCAGCGGCTATTTGGTCTCCCTGCCGCGCTATGATGATCCGAAAAAGATGCCGGGACAAAAATGGGTTGATCCCAAGATAGCCATTCGGCAAGGCTTGCTCCAAAGCGGCTACGTCTCGCAGTTCTTCGATCCCATCACCCCGGATACCGAAGATCACAATCGGTTGACGAATGCAGTGCGCGATTTGCTGCGAGCGCTGGGGTATCGGCTCAATCCACTGTATATCAAGCCGCCACAATCGTCATTGCCGGAGCAGGTTGATCTGATTGCGTTCGAGATCATCCAATTGAATGCCCGTACCACCGACGAAAAGAAAGTCTTCATGCCTGTAGTGATGGAATCTCCATCGGATAGCAACGATTTTCATGTTTACCTGCCGCGCAAAACAACGGGTTCACCGGAATTGTATTGCAGCTTGTATGAAGCCAACTGCGCGCTGGTCACTGAAAAATTGAACATGGATTATGAAAACGCCGCCGACCTGATTCCGTTCTTTCGACAGGTGTTAGAACAACGTAAGGGTAAACGTCCGGCATTGTTGCTCCTGCGTGATCAAAACCTGCGGCGCGTCTTCCCGGAATTGGATGCACAAGATACTGAACTGGCGGAAGGGGTTCTCGCCAGCCTGTTGCCGCAGTACCCGCAAATCCGGGTGGCACGCCTGCGTTATTCCTTCCATGATGAAGCGCCGTTGTGCGTTCCTACCATCCCCAAAAGCAAGTATCAGGGTTTGTACGGGCACGAGGGTTTGCCCAATGTTTTTTACTCGCTGCACAATGTTGGGGATCAGCACGTCAGTAGTCAGGCGTACAAGCTGGATAGGACAGGGAAACCTGCCGTGAATCCTTCGACCATGCAGATTTTGCTGCACAATCTGCAACCCGATGATATTCCGGCAGAGTGGGCAGGTGTCGTGCATCGGTTACGGCAGGAATCCTCACATATCGACGTGGCGACACGCTTCCCGCAGCCGATCCACAACCGCAATAAAATCACCGAACACCTCATCCGCTATGATAACGAATCGGAACAGTCTTCAGAAGATGATTCCGAAGAACAGGAAATGGAGAGTTAGCAATGTCTGGACGTTCAGCACAGGATATTGTCATGGAGCGCTGTCTGGCGCTCCTGACGCGGTTACTACGCGGCGCGGCACAATCCGATGAATTGATAGCTGTTATTCGTGGTTTTGGTGATCAACTTGAAACTCCCACTGAAAAGGCAATCCAACGTCGCTTTGAGGAAGATCGGGATCGCTTGCGCGAATGGTTTGGCTGTGAACTCGAATATGATCGTAAAACCAATGTATGGCGGATCGAATCCATTCAAAATCCGCCCTTCGATCTGCCGGATGATGCCATACGGGGGTTAGCATTTCTACAAACGACATTCGGTGGACGCAATGTTCCGATGAGCGAAGAAGTCCTTGCCCTGTTCAATGCTATTATCCAAGGAATACCCGAAGAGCGACGGAAAGAACTCCGCAAACAGCGAGGTCTTATCGAACTCAATTTAGAACAGCGAGATAGCGACAAGATTAGTAATGAAGTGATGGAAAAGATCAAACAGGCGTGTATGGAGCATCGTACTATCGAATTCGACTATCATGCCAATCGGCAGGATGGTGCAACCGTAGTGCATAATGTTCAACCCTATCGCTATTTCTTTGAAGACGGTCATTACTATCTGGAAGCCTATTGTCTTGAAACCCGCAGTATCAACGGCAGGTTTTCACAAGATAAAATGTGGCGCTACCGTATGGGGCGAATCAGCAAAATGCGACTTTTACCTAACGTCTTCGTCCCGAAACAGCATATAAAAACCAACGAATTAATCTATGAGCTTTCGCCAGAGGTAGCACGTCTTGGTGTAACGGAACATTTTCCTAATAGTGTTATCGAGATGCACGAAGATGGCAGCGCTACCGTTCGGGCATATTCGACCACATTGTTTTTCGATCTACGGAGATTATTGCATTACGGCCCAGGCTGCCGAGTAATAGGAGATGAGGAAGCTGTCCGTGAAATGAAAGTAATTATTGGATTGATGTATCAACAGTACCATAGCTCTGAAAACTCTATCTAACAATAAAAGAGATAGAAATACCCCATGAATATGGGGAGAGCGTGTTTTTAGTGACCCAAACTAGTTATCGCTATACTACTTGTATCAACGCCAAATTTAGGTTACTATAAACAAAACGACGCTCGATCCGTTTGGTGACTGGCGAGCGCCGCTTGTAGCAAGACAACTTGGTCTGCAATTGGGTGAAGCGGTTCGGCAAAACTGCTTCATCTTCAATTGTACTAAACCGCGTTGCCTTGTGTCAACCTGCATCTGTTAAGTAAGGAATGACACGATGGACAAGTATATACAACTTCCCCTACCTGACTTCGATAATTCCGATCCAAGAGGTGTATCTGGTCAATCTAAAAACGATGAACCAGATATAGATCAACCAGAATTAGCTCCAAACAATGAAATTCAGCCTCTATTGATCGGTTTCCAAGAACTGCTTCTGGAAACTGAATTCGTCCCCGATTTCTAAATTGCCTTAGTTTCCAGAGATCATACCCAACAATGCGGGGTGTGATTTCTGGATAATTTTGTTTATGAGCAAAGAGAAAGGCCATTTATGTACAAAATCCGATTGCAAGCGGTAGATTCCCGTGAGGCCACAGATGAAGAACTCGCGGCAGCACAGATCGAGCCGGATCAATACCCATCTACCGAGCCGCTGAAATGGCAGATTATGGCGCATCAGGCGGCGACAGTGAAGGCGCTCCGAGTCGGTGATGCACCTATCATCGTCAACAAGGCACTGACAGGCGATGGTAAGAGTCTTGCGGGACAGTTTCCATTCTACGCTGATCAAACACCGACGCTGACAATGTACCCAACCAACGAACTTGCCATCGATCAGAAGCGCGGGGTAGAGGCGTTGCTTGATAAATGGAGACCGCCCAAATGGAATGGTAAGCGGTTATATCGGGAAGTTCTGAATGCTGCGGCGCTGGATGAGGTTGCAGCGGAGATCGAAGGTGCGACACGACATGATGCGCTGAATCGCCTGCTCAATAACGAATTGGTGTTGACGAATCCTGATATATTTCACCTAATCATGCAGTTCGGCTATCGGCGGCATGGCGCGGCACGCGACCTGATCCTGACTGAAGTCGTGCGCCGATTCAAACTGTTCGTCTTCGATGAATTCCATTCACTGGATACGCCACAAACTACCGCCGCCATGATTGCGATCCTGTTGACGCTACAAATCGGAGGGACGCGCACACCGCCGCGCTTTCTGCTGCTCTCCGCCACTTCTGCCGATTCACCATTGCAGCACTTGGCCGGGATGGTTGGGCTGAGAATAGAGACGATTGAAGGTAGCTATCAGCACGGTCTCGCCACCACGCCTGAACACTGGCGGCGCATCCTCCAACCCATCACACTGCATCTGGACACGGGCAGGCTGGATGAATGGATCGCGGCGCACTTTGAGGATGTGATCGTGGCGTTCTTCCAGCGTAACCGTCCCGGCGCAAAGGGTGTGATCATCTGCAACAGTGTAGCGACGGCTTACCGTGTACTCGCCTATTTGAAAACAGTGTGTGTACCGGCGGGTATTTGCATCGGGATCAATACGGGGCTGACGCCGCACGAACACCGCAACCTCGACGACGTGGATTTGCTCGTGGCGACTTCAACCGTCGATGTCGGCGTGGATTTTCGGATCAATTTGTTGATCTTTGAGAGTATGAACGCCTCTAGCCACATCCAGAGGTTGGGGCGATTGGGACGCCATATCAAAGACAGCGACGGGAACAACTTTCACGAATTTGAGGCATATGGACTGCTGCCGCAATGGGTGTTGGACGCGCTCGGCAAGGAAATCCCGGACGGGAGCGAAGTGGATCGGGAATGTTATTACAAAACGATTCAGCGTGAGGATATATACCCGCGCCAGCAATCATTCAGCGCTTATATCCAGCAGTGGGCAGGTGTGCAAGCCAGTCATGTCCTGACGCAACTGAGCAAGAAGGAAATCGGCACGCAATATCAAACGTACCGCGATGCACTCCAAAAACAATTCAGAGTGTTATTTCCGCGTGGCTATCCGCGTTACAAGGAACTACTCGACAATGAACAAGCCGTGATTCTGGACGAGGCGAGGTCGTTCCGGGGCAGCAGTCCATTTACGGCAATCGTACAGGACATGACCGACGAAAAACACAGTATTGTCGCTTATAACCTGATCACGCTGCTGATGAACGCGCAACTTGAAAAAGTGGAACTCTCCGAACTGTATGCGGAGGTTGCGCGGCGAGGCGGAAGTATCAATGCATTGGAACGTGCCCAGCCACTGGCGGGCTATCGACTACACGACTGGTTGCCCAAGCCGCGCCCGGTTGAGGTCTTTGTGGATCGGGAACTGGACGCGCGGCAGTTCAACAGTGTGATCGAATTACAGGGCGTGCGTTTGATTGCGCCCGATGTGCAGGGTATGACCGCACTGAACAATGTGCTGGAAGAACAAACGCTGGTAGCGCTGTTGGTGAAGAGCTATACGCCAGATACGCTCCGAGTGATGCTGCGGCTCGGTGTGCAACTGGAACTATTCCGGTTTCGTTCCCGCGATGGCTCGGAGGGTTGCGCCGTCTTTGGGCGGGATGCGCTCCTGTTGGATTCGATCCTGTATCGGTTTCGCAAGTCTGAGGATAATCGCCCGCTGATTTTTTGAAAGGAGACTCTCTCTATGTTTGACCCAACCGACGAACGCGACAACATCCCCATCGAAGAGGAAGATTACGGCGCACTCTCAGAACAAGAGGCTGCGCTCGAAAAGAAGCGGCGCGACAAGGCACAGAGACCGCCTGTCCAACTTCCGCAGCAACCGCTGTTTCAAACCCTGTTCGCAGAATCGATCAACGCTATCGATCCGAATGATGCTGTATTGCGCGACTTTGCGGAACACGTTGCGGGGCCGCTCTCCGATCTGTTCGGGACGGTAGCGGCTAAAGGGGGCGACTTCTATCAGATGAAAAAGGCTCAGTATGATGCAACGCCGCCGGGTATGTGGAAGGAACGCGATACGGCTGATTACGGTCATGATCAGACGATGCGGGCGCACTTGGTGAACGGGATGTTGCCTGTTTTCCGAATTGGCAAGATTTTGAACAGTTGGGAATCGAAAGGAACTCGCTATTGGAACGAATTGGCACAGCGGCTTTTCATCGCTGGATTCATGCTCCACGACTATAAAAAATTCCCCGTCGTGAAACGCTGGTTCAATGCTGATGAAACATCAGAGATGGAAGCGCTTACACCTGACAAAATTCCTAGACGAGAACGGATGTTTACCGATTTGTGTGATATGTTGGGATTGGATGACTTCCTACGACCTGTGGGCGGCGCGCAATTCTATCTTCATGATTTGCTATATATTGCTCACAATACGCAGCAATATAAAGATACGGCAAGAGCCGATACACTCCTGCCAAACAAAAATGCACCTGATGCCGTTTTGGATTTAGCAACAAAACTCAGCTATTTAGCTGACTTAGTGACGTATGTCGCACCAAACCCGCGTGAATTAGTTGCAAAACAACGAGTCAAAGCCGTGTTTGGTGAACTTGCGGACATGCCCGATATTCCGGGGCGAGAAGTTGCCCGCCTGACCTATCACCATGTCGCGGAAAATCGCGGGGTGCTGCTGAATTTCATCCATGATGGGGCGCTGGATGCCCTGCGTAGTGATTTGCGTATCCCGTTGCTCTATGCGCCGAGCGGCGTGGTCTATCTCGAACGCTACGACGCGCCGCTGATGCCCTCACCCGGCGAACTGATCCCGCAGATTGTGCAGTCGATTCGTGATAAGGCGGGCGAAGGGCTGATTGAAAAGGGCAAAGGGGCGAAGCGCGGCAACGTTGGCCTGCAAGTGGATGACAGCTATAACGACTTTTTCAGTCTGCGTGAAATCATCGTTCAAAGCGTGCGGTTGGTAACTATCTTCATCAAGAACAATAAGGCCGAAGGACGCCTGACTCCGATCCGGGATGGCGGTTGGCCCGGCAGCGATGACTGCCCTTTACCGTCTGACGATCCGAAAGATGCGCGCCTTGACCAGCTTGCAGAATGGGCTGGTCTGATGGAAGTCCAATTTCGGGAACGATTGCCAAACTTCGACTTGTCGGCGTGGTTGCTGCGCATCTTCGGGATTGAAGACCTTGCCGAACAATTCTATGCCCTGCGTGACTATCCCGAAGCCAAGAAAGGCGGGATTAAATACTGGTGGTTCTGGGCAGCAGGACATGCACTCAAACAAAAGGGGTCAGACCCCGCTGCCACGTTGGAATGGCTCTCTCAATTAGCGCAGGAACTTGCCGCTGCACTCCCGGAAAACTTACCCGAAGCGGCACGCAGCAACGACGATACATGGAACGATCTGGCGGATTATATTGGGCGTGTGTTGACGCTCGGCGGTACAAAGACAGTTCTGCCGAATGCTCAAAGTGCAGAACTCATCCGCTATACGAAGGCCAAAGGTGGGCGCAGCAAAACCATCTGCGCCATCTGCGGTAGCGATTACGTCACGCGCAAACCCGCCGAAACTGCCGTTTCATTCCAACCCGGTGTCTATACCGCTCGGTTGCCGATAGGAACGAGCGATAACAAGCGCAATCTGTGTTCAATCTGCGCATTGGAACAATTGCTGCGGCAGCTTTTCGTGGAGAATCTGGATTCCGGTGGAAGCGTCGAAGAGCAGCGCGTGCGCTATCTGTCATTCTATCCGTCCTACTTCTTCACGCCGGAAACGCTCAACTTTGTGAAGCGTCTGTATTCACGGTTGCGGGAACTGCGCTTGAGCGATAAAGATTTCGTGCGCGCCATGCACGATTTGGGACAGAGCGATCCAGCGCGTTTCTGGCAACGGCTTGAACCTTTCCTGCTCCGTGCCGACGATGAGGAGCCGTCCAAGCGGATCGTGCGCTACGACAGCAAGGCGCAAACGACCTTCTTCATGATGGGTTTTCGAGGATTCAACAAACCTGCCGATTCTGAATCGTGGGTGCTGCCCGCATTCCTCGCCCTGTTGCTGCCAATCTGCCTTGATGTGAAAGTTGTCGCCAGCGAGAGCAGCATTCCTCTCATTACCGAAGCTGATGAGTTTCTGGAAACGGTCTGGTTCGATGGCGCACATCCAGCCTTGCAAGCGGTCATCAAGGAAAACCACGTGAACGTTGATCAGGTCTTGCCGACTTTGCAGCGCCTGATGGCGGCGTACTCGATCCATCTGGATACGGAATATGAACCACCAAAGGAAAACTGGCACCGTCTCGTCCCGATTGCCCACGCACTGATGGAATCGCCGCTGTACGTGTTCCATTACCTGAAGAAGCAGGAGCGCGACGACAGGCTGATCGGAGCGGAGCAGGTGCGCCGCTATGTCCACTATGCCGAAGCATTTTTCAATTCACAAGGAGATAAGTTGATGTCCAAAGCGAAGGAATTGGTTGATCTGTATCGTGGCTTTTATCGCGCCAAAAACACGAACGCCAACGCCATCCTACGGCCTCTGAGCGTCATTTCGGATGCGTTGTTGGTTGCAGATATGCGCTTGTTTGAGGGTAACGAAGCGCTGATCGAACTTGCCTATGGGGAATTATACCGTTTCATGGATCGCGTTGGAAAAGGGCTTGCCGATGGGCGTTTCCCGAAAGGGATAAGCGTTTCTCAACGCGAGACAGCTATGCGTGAATTCTGCAAGGTCTTTGTTGAAGATGTGTTCGACAAAATTTTCCGTTACGACGTGGCGGCACTGCGTGGCAAACAGTTGAACCTGCTCCGCAGCGCGTGCGAAGTGCTGTATCGCAACGAGCAAAGCCAGGAATGGGAGCGCAACCGCGCACAGGGCATTGAATCCGACGATGCCGCTGACTCCGAATCATCTGAAGCCTGATTTATCTATCACCAAAAGGAAACTGAACCATGCTCAACCTCGATTTTTTCCACAAAGCCCTGCCTGCCCGTCCGATGGGACGCTACGCCCATATCATCACCCTGCGTGTTACGGAAGGTTACGCCCTGTTCCAAACCGATGGTGAACTGAACAAGGCGCGTGTCTCTGCCGGTGCTGCTGATGAAACAGCCATGACACGGATCACCTTGTTCAAACGCAAGCAAACAACGCCGGAACGCCTGAGCGGGCGCGAACTGCTCCGCAGGGCTGGTTTGCTCTCAAGCTCGGATGATGAAAAAGACGAGGCCAGTTGCATTTACAACGTGAAATCCTGCAAGCGCTGCCCGGATTGCATCACTTATGGCTTTGCGGTAGGCGATGGCGGCAGCGAAAAGAGCAAGGTCTTCTCCGATACGGCCTTCTCGCTGACCGATTACGCCAGCAGTCACGAGGTATTCACGCTCAACGCACCCTATGAGGACGGCACAATGTCCGACAAGGGCGAAGTTTCCTCCCGCATCAACCAGCAGGATCACGTCAAGCCACAGACAATTTTCCCCGCAGTCATGACCACCCGCGACCTGACGCCATCGTTGTTTGAATACGTGTTGCTCAATGTCTTGCGTACCACGCGCTATGGCGCGACCACCACACGCGGCGGCACGATGCAGAACCACATCGTCGCTATCGTCCTGAGCGACGGCGAAATCTTCAGCAATCTACTGTTTACCCAGCGGCTATACGATACCCTGCAACTCCAACCGCAATCGAACGAACCAGTGCGAGTAAGTGTCGCATTGGAAGCGGCAGCTTGGTTGCTTCCAACTTTGCTAGCTGAGGACAATGTGCGCGATGCACAGGTGCTGATGGGCGAGGAATTGGCGCAATATCTGGAAAGCCTCCGCAATCTCGATGAAGCCGCGCTCGCGGAAAAACTCAAGACTGGAAGTGCCGAGAGCAACGCCTATCACCTTGCTTATATCGCCAAAGCAAAGAAGAAATAAGGGAGGCGTCTGATGCGCCTGTATCACTGTACACTGACCTTTCACGATTCGCTGTTCTACGAGACGCGCACGATGGGGCGGCTCTATGAGACCGGGCGTCTGCTGCACAATATTGCGCTGTGCTATGCGCTCGGTCTCTCGCAGACGACTTACCATCACGCGACGGATGTTCCCGCCTATGCTCAGGAGATCGAGGCGGTCAACGCGGCAGGCGTCTACGTGTTTCCGGCGGGCGATCTGGAAATTCGCTACACCGTGAACACGTTCAAGCTGGGTGACGAACGTTCCGCGATCTTTATGGAACGCAGCAACGCCAACATCCCGACCTATGGACGTGCCAAAGAGATCGGGATTGGCAGCCGCTTCGCCTTCGGCATCCTGAGCGAGGAAGCACGGCAGTTCTCGGACTGGATTCGCATGGGGCTGTGGATGAGCAAGGCACGGCTACTCGCTACTGAAATTCCGTTGGAACGTGTGCAAAATGCAGCGGAACGGGTCGTATCAATCTATCCACTCAATCCTGCCGATTTGCCGGAGGATGCCGAACTGCGCCTGTTCGATCTCGTGTCGATGCGTCCGAGCAGCCTGGTTGAGAATGCGCTGATTACCGCGAATGACTGGTGGCGTGGTACGCTGGATGGCAAACCAATCTGGTTGCCCGCTGGTCTATCCCACCGTATCCCCGCAGACCTGCCCCAAAAGAAGGAGAAAACGAAAAAATGACCGATCTGCGCCTCTATGCCATCGTGCTGCGTCTGACTGCGCTGCGTGCCGGGGCTGTTCCACAGCATCATGGCGATTTCGCCCGCGATGCCCTGTTCGATCTGATCAACAAGGGTGATACGGAACTGGCGTCGGCATTGCACGATGAAAACGACCACAAGCCGTATACCATCGCGCCGCTGTATGGTGGCAAACGAGGCGCAGACGGCGCACATCACTTCGGCGTGGGAGATGAAGCCTTCTGGCGCTTCACGCTGTTATGTGAACCTGCGTTCGAGGCGGTATTGCGCCGCTATATCCTGAATCGCGCGCTACCGCATATCCGTATCGGCTTTGTGGAATTCGGGATCACCGATGCGTTCGCTTCCAATGGCGGACATCCACAAAGCGGTTATACCACTATCCCGGATTTGCAGGAACGCTGGAACGTCCCGCCAGAAACACTCGCGCGCTCACTCACGCTGGAATTTCTGACGCCGACAGCGTTCAATCTCGGCTATGACCGGGAGACCAAACGCCGCGATCTGCACACCCTGCCAACGCCGCGCTTCGTGTTCAGCACGCTACGCAAACAGTGGCTGGCACTTGGCGGGGCGGCTCCCGATGATGAATTTGACCGCTGGACAGAATCCAATGTGGACATATCCGCATTGGATGTTCAAACCCGGCACGCCAAGATCAAAGGGAACATGCTGCCGGGATTCGCCGGGCGCGTGACTTATCGTATCCGTCGGGATGATCGCTGGTGGGGCGTTGTCCACCTCCTGAGCGAGTTTGCGTTCTGGCGCGGCTGCGGCTATCAAACGACGTGCGGCATGGGGCAAGTGCGCGCAGTGATTCAACCAGGAAAGGAGAATCCAAAATGAACCGG
This sequence comes from uncultured Anaerolineaceae bacterium, assembly GCA_964432445.1. Lineage (GTDB taxonomy): Bacteria > Chloroflexota > Anaerolineae > Aggregatilineales > UBA2796 > JBBRMW01. The sequence goes on along the minus strand of CAYSOC010000116.1, from coordinate 4,241 downwards.
GAATTGCCGGATTATCTGCCACTGAGTTTTCTGAACCAGCTTTGCTATTGTCCACGCCGCTTCTGGCTGATGTTCTATCAGTCGGAGATGGAGATTAATGCCCCGGTGCTGGAAGGTCAACTGCGACACCAGCACGCCGATACGCCCGGATACCAAACCGACGATCAAGGGCGCACACTCCGCAGCGTTCATGTCTGGAGCGATACGTTGCGTATTGCGGGGATTGCTGACTTTGTGCAGGAACGCAACAATACGCTGATCCCGCTCGAACACAAGCGCGGGCGTATGGGAAAATGGCTCAACGATCATGTGCAACTCTGCGCGCAGGCGATGTGTCTGGAAGAGCGCACCGGGATAGCCGTTCCTCACGGCGAGATTTTCTATTGGGCGAACCGTCGCCGCGAACGGGTGGAACTGGATGAGGCGCTGCGCCAACGCACCCGCGACACCATCAAACAGGCGTTTACCTTGCTCGAAATGGGGCGAATGCCCTCACCCATTGATAATCAGGCAAAATGTACCGATTGCAGCCTTGAGCCGATTTGTCTGCCGCGCGAAACCCGCAGGCTCTATCTTGCAAAGGAGAATGATCCATGACCGTTCTATATCTCAACGAGCAGCATAGTTTCATGCGTCTCGATGCCGAAACGCTGGTGATCCGCATCCCGGAAGACAAACGTATGGAGCGCAAGGAACAGAAAATCCGCGTGCCGCTGGGCAAGGTGTCGCAGGTGGTCGTATTCGGCAACCCGACAATCAGCACCCCCGCGATCACGGCGCTGATCGAACAGAAGATCGAAATCTGCTATCTCTCACGAAATGGCAAATTCATTGCCCGCATCGCCGGGGACGATCATAAACACGGACAGTTACGATTACTGCAACGCCGCGCCCATGATAATCCCGACACAGTGTTGCATGTTGCGCGGGTCTGTGTGCGGAGCAAACTGCATAACCAGCGCACGCTTCTGCTCCGCAGCAATCGCATCCGCGATGATGGGGAGATCGACAAGGCCGCCGAAACCATCCAGCGCATGATCGTCCAAATTGATGAACTGCCGACTGAGGAATCAAACCTGATTGATCCGTCTGACCCGCAAAAGAACAGCGTTTTCGGGCAACTGATGGGGCTGGAAGGTGCGGCGGCAGCGGCCTATTTCAAGGCATATCCGTTGCTGTTCGAGGATCAATGGGCGCGCATGTTCACCGGACGCCACAAGCGCCCGCCGACTGACCCAATCAACGCCCTGCTTTCCTTTGGCTATGTGCTGCTGACAACGCAGGCCAGCGGCGCAGCGCATACTGTCGGGTTCGATCCCTATGTTGGCTTTCTGCATAGTACACAATATGGGAAGCCTGCACTGGCACTGGATATTATCGAGATGTTCCGCGCGCCTGTCGTTGATTCGGTTGTCCTGACGCTGCTTAATAACCGGATGCTGGAATATGAAGATTTTGAAGAGGGGCTTGGCGCGTGGCGTCTGACCGGGAAGGGGCGCAAGGTCTTTCTGCAAAAATTCGAGGATCGCATGAATACCGAAATCATGCACCCGATTTTCAAATACAAGGCCAGCTATCGTCGCTGTCTCGAACTCCAGATGCGCCTGTTATCACGTTGTCTCCTGGGAGAATTTGATCGCTATCGAGGGTTCTATACACGATGAGCAAAACCATGTTGTACGTGATTGCTTATGACATCCCGGATGATCGGCGGCGCACCAGAATTCACAAAACGCTTCTCGGCTTTGGCGCATGGGCGCAATATAGCGTATTCGAGTGTTTTCTGGATAAGAAAGAATTGGTACAATTACGGGCAAAGCTGCACGACGTAATCGATCCCGCGCAGGATAGTGTACGTATCTATCCACTGGATTCGGATAGCCAGAATGGAATCGAAACGATTGGCAGCCCGCCACCATCGCCACCAACCATTTTTCTGGCGTGAATGTGATCTGCGAGAGGCAAAGCGGCAAGGTGTCTCTGCATAGCCTCTCGCAGGGTTTTGAAGGCAGAAATAAGGAGGTCGAATAATGAATTGCAAACAACTCACAACAAACAAATTACCAAATTCAGTATTTGCAATCTCTGCGCTGTATGGGTATAGTTTTTTCCAATGGATAGGGGTGTGAACTTCGATCCAGCCGAATGAGGCATTGAAACTGGCCTACCTTGATTCTGCCAACGCTGAACCTGCCAAGTGTGAACTTCGATCCAGCCGAATGAGGCATTGAAACATTAGCAGAAGCAGGGCAATTTTACGGATCATCGTGAGTGTGAACTTCGATCCAGCCGAATGAGGCATTGAAACCCTCCTTTCTATGGTGCGTGTGCAGATAAATCTTCTGGTGTGAACTTCGATCCAGCCGAATGAGGCATTGAAACCTAGGGCTAATGGGGAGCAAGACAGCGCAGATCGTAGTGTGAACTTCGATCCAGCCGAATGAGGCATTGAAACTCGAGATAGGACGCCTGCTTGAGGGAATAGCTCACCGGAGTGTGAACTTCGATCCAGCCGAATGAGGCATTGAAACATTCTTGAGTTTATCCGTCAGGTTGGTTCGCTGTTTAATGTGTGAACTTCGATCCAGCCGAATGAGGCATTGAAACAACAGTTTTTGTCTCTGCAAAACCCCCCTGTGCTTATGTGTGAACTTCGATCCAGCCGAATGAGGCATTGAAACTTCGTGATATAATGAAGTTGTCCCACAGATTCAACTGTGTGAACTTCGATCCAGCCGAATGAGGCATTGAAACACTATGGCTTTGATGGAAGCCACCATGATTCAGAGTGTGAACTTCGATCCAGCCGAATGAGGCATTGAAACGCCGGGGTGTATCCAGCAACAAAGCTCATGGCAAAGTGTGAACTTCGATCCAGCCGAATGAGGCATTGAAACTCAATCGTAGTACAAGGAGAACCTTACCAATGGAATAGTGTGAACTTCGATCCAGCCGAATGAGGCATTGAAACCGATAATTAAACGACGCAGACTAGTAACTCCTGTTGTGTGAACTTCGATCCAGCCGAATGAGGCATTGAAACTGTCCCGCTTGCCTGAACACCCAACAGTATACCAGGTTGTGTGAACTTCGATCCAGCCGAATGAGGCATTGAAACCTGTTTATCGACGTGAGCGAGAAGTCTCCGCCAGAGTGTGAACTTCGATCCAGCCGAATGAGGCATTGAAACCGCTATTAGCGGGTCCCTGCGACTGCTGATTCCAAAAGTGTGAACTTCGATCCAGCCGAATGAGGCATTGAAACACCCCCACCCTGCGGGGCTGTTGACTTGTGTCCGCAGGGTGGTGTGAACTTCGATCCAGCCGAATGAGGCATTGAAACATCACCCATGTTGAAGGAAAAATCAAAAACGCCGCGCGTGTGAACTTCGATCCAGCCGAATGAGGCATTGAAACACCCGCTTCCGATAGCTTTACTGCTTGTTGTAGCATGTGTGAACTTCGATCCAGCCGAATGAGGCATTGAAACCATACGCAGGGCTACGCCGCGTGTCCCTGCGGTGGTGGTGTGAACTTCGATCCAGCCGAATGAGGCATTGAAACTTGACGGTAAGCCTCCGGGTATTGTTACCGCTTTTGTGTGAACTTCGATCCAGCCGAATGAGGCATTGAAACCAGAAAAACCCCGTCAGGTGGATAACCCTGATGGGGTGTGTGAACTTCGATCCAGCCGAATGAGGCATTGAAACGTGACACGGAATCCTGACGACGTGGTTAAGCAGTTGTGTGAACTTCGATCCAGCCGAATGAGGCATTGAAACTCATGGTTGCGGTGTCGGGTACGACCCCCTTAAACGGGGTGTGAACTTCGATCCAGCCGAATGAGGCATTGAAACAATTCCCACCGACCTTAATACGTTCTTTGCCTAAAAGTGTGAACTTCGATCCAGCCGAATGAGGCATTGAAACACCCCATAACATGGGATTCCAGCAAGTTAGAGCAGGTGTGAACTTCGATCCAGCCGAATGAGGCATTGAAACTGACATTTTCCGACTCCATGAAACAAGAGAGAGTAGTGTGAACTTCGATCCAGCCGAATGAGGCATTGAAACACAAACATCAGCATTGGCATTGTAGATGCCGATGCGTGTGAACTTCGATCCAGCCGAATGAGGCATTGAAACTGGGGAGATTCCGAACCTATTTCCCATCTGTGCTATGTGTGAACTTCGATCCAGCCGAATGAGGCATTGAAACCCTTGCCCCTCACGCGCCGAACC
>CAYSOC010000115.1:0-20847 GCA_964432445.1 uncultured Anaerolineaceae bacterium | reverse complement strand
CTCTCCCTGGCGGTTATTCCAGACCCGGTGCTGAAGCACCGGGCTAATCTCAACCTCTACTTCTTCGCGGCGGCTTCCATCAGTGCCTGAATACGCGGAACCATCTCTGCCGGGTTCGGATGAACACCTTCCAGCAATAGCGCCGACTCATATAACTGATTGACGATCAGGTCGCGCAGCAGCGGCTCGTGCATCTCCGGCAGACTGCGGATGATGACATGACGCGGATTGATTTCCAGAATGCGCTTCGGCGCGTTGAACTCCTGATTCATCATCTTATACAGGCGTTCCATATCTGCACCGAGGCCACCTTCCGGCGTGACGAGACGCACCGGGCTATCAGTGAGCAGTTTCGATTCGCGCACATCGCCCACTTTATCGCCCAGCGTACTCTTGATGTCACGAATCAGGACTGCCACCTGATCCTCATTGAGCGATTCGCCTTCTGGTTGTTCGTCCTTCTTTTCCTCGTCTGGCAGTTTGAGATCGGCGTCTGCGCCATTCTTCAGCGGCGTTTCGTCAAAGGTGGTGAAACTGCTCATCATGACGCTATCGACAGGCTCCGTCATGAAGAGGACTTCCAGATTGCGCGTGCGGAAAATATCGAGGTGCGGGCTGCGCTGGATCGTTTTGGCATCCTCACCGAACAGGAAATAGATTTCGGTCTGGCCTTCCACCATGCGCTCTTTATATTCTGCCAGCGATACCCAACCGTCAGGATCGGTTGAGGTGTGGAAACGGAGCAGCTTACCGAGTTTTTCCTTGTCCTTCGGGTTGAATTCCATCGCCAGACCTTCCTTGATCAGACGTCCGAATTCTTCCCAGAATTTGCGATAGTCTTCCGGCTTCTTGTCGGAGAGATTCTCCAGTTCAGAGATGACTTTATTCTGGATGCCTTTCCGCAGTCCCGCCATCAACTGATCGGCGCGTACCGTCTCACGGCTGACATTCAACGGCAGGTCTTCCGAATCGACAACACCGACGAGGAAGCGCATCCATTGTGGCAGCAAATCCTTCGCGTGTTCCTGAATCAGAACTTTACGCGCGTAGAGCTTCGGGCCATTCTCCAGGCTATCTGCTGACCACAGGCCGCGATCTGCTTTCGAGGGGACGTATAGCAGGGTGTAATACTGCACCGGACTATCGACACTCTGGTGGATGTGCATCAATGGTGCATTCATATCATGTGAAAGCTGCTTGTAGAACTCGGCGTGTTCTTCCTCGGTGACTTCGCTGCGGGAACGCCGCCAGATGGCAGTGCGTGCATTAGCGCTTTCTGTCTCTTCGCCAACGTAAATCGGGAATGGTACATAATTGCTGTGACGCTTGACAATGCTCTCCAACCGCCATTGTGACGCAAAATCGTGCGCATCTTCCTTCAACTTCAGCGTGATTTCCGTGCCGCGTGTGGTCTTATCCGAAGGCTCGATGGTATAGGCGTTGTCGCCTTTGCTTGTCCATGCCCACGCCTGGTCTTCCTTGCGATAGCTGCGAGAGACGACGCGGACTTCATCGGCAACCATAAACACGGAATAGAAGCCGACGCCAAACTGACCGATAATATCGGTGTTTTTTGTGCCGCGTTCCTGCAATGCTTTCAGGAAGCTGGCAGCGCCAGAATGGGCAATCGTGCCGAGATTTTCGATCAACTCCTCACGGTTCATCCCGATCCCGTTATCGGTGATTGTCAGGGTGTGCGCTTCGCTATCGAACGTGATGCGGATGGCGGGTTCAACATCCGCGTCGAGTACATCCGGGTTGGTGAGCATCTCGAATTGCAGACGGTTGAGCGCGTCTGAGGCATTGGATACCAGTTCGCGCAGGAAGATTTCGCGGTCTGTATAGAGCGAATGCACCAGAATATTCAGGAGTTGCTGAATTTCGGCGCGAAACTCGAATTGCTGGACGTTATCCGGTACGGTATTCTCAGCTTGCATGGCTGTTCCTCGTCAAATTTATAATAAAACTGAAAAAGATAGTAACGAACTTGTATAGAAAAAACGTTAGAAGCGATGCGGATTTCAAATGTTTTCGTCCCGGCGCTGAAGCACCGGACTATGATCAACAAAAATTCTGCCGATGCGATACGCTCGCTTGATCTACCAAAACATGAACATAGCATTGATAGATCAAAGTTGAAAACATTGCCAGCCAAATATCTATCGTTTATAGCTCGATGCTTTAGCGCTGGGTCGGTTAGCAAGCCATGTCTGCCATAATCAATGGTTTTATCGTGCTGCCGGAAGGCGAATCGCGCTTCACAATCTTGCGATTCGACCAGCAATCAATTTTATCGCTGGATAGCCCGCCCGAACACAGCGAACCCATACGGGATATGACCGGGTTTGCGATCTATCCCGGCCTCGTCAACGCCCACGATCATCTGGAATTTAACCATTATCCGCGCACGAAATTTCGCCCGGTTTATGGAAATGCAAAGGAATGGGGCGCAGATTTTACGCCGCGCCTGAATACTGAACCGTTTTTGACATTGCGCCGTGCGCCTCTTGCGGAACTCTGTCAAATTGGCGTGATAAAAAATCTGCGTGCTGGTGTCACTTGCGTTGCACACCATAACCCGCTGCACAAGCCGCTGAGAAATACGGCAATTCGTGTGTTGCAGCATTATGGCTGGGCGCACTCGCTCTATCTGGAAAAGCGCGATTTACGGGAAACATATCGCCAGACGCCGGAGGACGCGGCATGGTTCATCCATCTTGCCGAAGGAACAGATGAATATGCCCAGAATGAGCTATCTCAACTTGCTCAATCCGGCTTATTGCAAGCCAATACGGTGTTGATTCATGGCGTTGGCTTGCGGGAAACGGATCGGACGCGGGCGATACAGGCGGGCGTGGGATTAGTCTGGTGTCCTTCGAGCAATCATTTTTTGCTTGGCAAAACAGCAACGATTCGAGAGTTTGCGAATGCACGCCTGTTGGCACTCGGAAGCGACAGCAAATTGACCGCCGATGGTGATTTGCTGGATGAACTGCGCGCGGCCTATTCAACGGGACAGGCAACCCCATTGGAACTGTTCCGCGCCTTAACGACGGATGCTGCAAAGTTGATTCGGATGGCGCGCGCTGGAAGCCTCTACCCCGGACAATATCCCGATTTCTTCATTACGCCGCTGACCGATGCAATTCAGCGTGATCCATATAGTGCGTTGATCGATTTGCACCCGGAACAAATCAAAGAGGTCTGGATAGGAGGAAAATTGCGGGCGTATCTGTAAGATACATTTCAAATCACGACGCTCTAAACCTGTCTACAAATAAACACAAGCCATGTATCGCCCCTCCAGGACATCGCTTCCTGAATATTCATCCTCTTCGCCGGCAAGAAATTGAATCGCCTCAAGTCCTGTCATGACCATATAGGCCTGATTCAAATACCGGACCATGCTTCTTATAGACATTCACAAAATAAGCAAGCGGGTCCGTGCGCATGTTCAAGGCGCTTCCGAGGAAGGGCAGGTCTCTGACTTTTGGGATTTTACACTATACGAGCCTCCTGTATATCTAATGCTTATACCTTTAACAGGCGTTTAGCATCTTCAATATACTGAAGCGACTGATGACGGAAATAGGTGTTGTACAATTCGGCGTAGTGTCCACCCTGTTCCATCAGCGTGTCGTGATCGCCTTCTTCGATGATTTCACCTTTCTTCAACACAATAATCCGATCTGCGGAGCGTACCGTTGAGAGGCGATGTGCAATCAGGATCGATGTGCTTTTGGCAAGGATCATATTCAGTGCTTCCTGAATCTGCGTTTCTGTGAAGGGATCAATGCTGGCCGTCGCTTCATCAAGGATGAAAATCGAAGGCTTCTGCACCAAAACGCGCGTCAGGGCAACAAGCTGGCGCTGACCCATGCTCAGGCGCGAACCGCGTTCTCCAACTTCCGTCTCCAGACCATCCGGCAGGGTGTCCAGCCATTCGCCGTTCCCGATCAAGCGCGCAGTAGTCAGGATTTCTTCGTCAGTTGCTTCGGGGCGTCCATAGCGAATGTTCGCCGCAACAGTCCCCGCAAACAGGAACGGCACTTGTGACACAATCCCCAGATGCCGCCGGAACTCTGTCAGATTGAGCGTCCGAATATCACGCCCATCGATCAGGAGATTACCGCCCTGGAATTCATAGAAGCGTGCGACCAGCTTGGCAATGCTCGATTTACCCGCGCCTGTATGCCCGACAAAGGCTACCGTCTCGCCGGGGCGAATCGTCAACGTGAATTCGGGCAGAACGATCTCTTTATCTGTATATTGGAAGCGCAGATGATCGAACGTAATCTCGCCGCGCGCCGTTGGCACGGGTTGCTCATCCTTCTGGACGACATTGGCCGGGGCATCGATCAACGCAAAAACGCGCTCTGCCGATGCCAACCCGGACTGGAACTGACTCCAGAATGATGCTACACCCGTCAGCGGGTCCCAGAAGTACCATACCGCCTGAATGAACAGGAACCATGAGCCGATTGTCAGTGCGCCGCTGAGTGCCGACTGCGCCCCAAAGTAGAGCAGCACCGCCATGATCATCCCCGCGACCATGTTCAGGATCGGGAAGATCGCGGAAAAGACGAAGCCGCGACGCAGATTGATTTTGTATGCCTGCTGATTCACCGACAGAAATTCTTCGTAAATATTCTGTTCCTGCCGGAAGTTCTTGGCGACCTGAATCCCCTTCACCGATTCGCTGATCATGTTGTTCACGTTAGCGATCATGCGGCTACCGTGCTGACTGGTCTTGCGTGCAACCGCCCGGAAGCCGAGCGCAATCAGGATCACGGAGGGAGACAGCACAAATAGAATCAGTGCCATGCGCCATTCGCGCGTGAGCAGGATGAATCCCAGAAAGACCATCATGAACACTTTGCTGATCAAATCCGTGACCAGTACAATGACCTGTGCAAATTCCTGGGTATCCGAGGTGATGCGGCTAACGATCTTCCCCGATGAGAACTCGTCATAGAATGACATATCCCGCGATACCGCCGAATGAAAGGCGTCAAACCGCATTGTGCGCACAATATCGCCAATGGTGCGCCCGGATGCACGCCGCCGGAACATATTGGCAAGCCATGCAAAGGTGGCGACGAACCAGTATATGCCCGCTAGCAGGAGCATCAACGAGACGCTGTTATCGGTACGGATGCGCTCGATACCGCTGGAAACGACAATCGGGATGAGCGTTTCGGCTAGTCCCGTAAGCATCACCGTCACAGTGACCATCAGAATTTTTTTCTTGTGCGGCGCGAAATAGGTCAGGATGCGCCGAACGAGTTGCGCATCCGTATATTGTCTGTCGTAGGCTTCGCTTTCCAGCCCTTCAAAAATATCTGCCATGCTTACACCGTCTCTATGCCGACTTTGCGCGGCGCTTCGTAGGTGGCGAAAATGCGCCGATAAGGTTCAGAGGTTTTCAACAGATCGTCGTGCGACCCCTGCGCTACGATTTCGCCCTGCTTCACAACAATGATCAAATCTGCCCAGCGTATCTGGCTCAGGCGGTGTGTGATCAGGAACGTGGTGCGCCCATCAGAGGCTTTCAGAATCGCGCGCTGGATTTGATCTTCGGTGGCGCTGTCGATGGCGCTGGTAGAGTCATCCAGCACAAGGATGCGCGGATCGGTCAGGAAGGCGCGTGCCAGTGCGATGCGTTGCCGCTGTCCACCGGAAAGGGTGACACCACGTTCGCCAACCATCGTGTTATAACCGTCTTTGAAGTTCATGATGAAATCGTGTGCCTGCGCTTCTTTCGCCGCGCGTTCGATCTCTTCCTGTGAGGCGTTCGGATAGCCAAACGCGATGTTTTCCGCAAGCGTGCGCGAGAACAGGAAAATATCCTGCTCGATAATCGAAATTTGGGAACGGAGTGATTCCAGCGACCATGCACTTACATCCACGCCATCGACCAAAATCTGACCCGCTGTGACGTCATAGGTTCGATTGATCAACTTGCTCAGGGTGGATTTGCCTGCGCCCGTCTGCCCAACAATAGCGACGGTTTGCCCCGCCTTCACCTTGAAATTCAGATTGCGCAACACTTCCGATCCCGTAGGATAGGCAAAGCTGACATTCTGAAATTCAACATCGCCATTCATCGGCGTGTTGCGTCCATCCTTGTTTTGATCCAAATCCGTCTGGATAGCGATCAATTTCAGGATACGCTGCGCGGCAGCAAGGCCAAGCTGCAATTGCGAGAAGGCCATCAGGGAAACCCATGTCGGAAAACCGAACATTTGTAGGCTTCCCATATAGCTGACCACCTGCCCGATTTGAATCTCCCCGGCACGGAAGAGCAGAATCGCGTGCAGCAATCCTGCACCTTCGGCTATTCCCAACAACAACAGGGGAATAAACCGCGCTTCAATATCGCTCTGTCGCACAAAAGCATTTCGGTAATCGTTTGCCCGATTATAAAAATGATCCAGTTCCTGCTTTTCCTGACTCGCCCCTTTGACCGTCTCGATCCCTTCCAGCGATTCGGCAAGATCGGTATTCATCGTACCGAACGCTTCGCGGACGCCTTCCGTCGCGGGCTTCAGCCGGGTACTATACAACCGAATGGCGATCCAATAGCTGATGATGAATCCTAGCGGAACGATAATCAGTTGTGGATGCAGGGCGGGCGCGGTGAATAAAGGAAAAAACAGGAACATCCCCGAACCAACCACCATGTTGATGCCCTGACTGAACATCAGGTTTAATTCGTGAACGTCGTTGGTCGCGCGCGACATAATATCGCCCACCGGATACATGCTGTGAAAGGTCATGCTCTTGCCGAGGAGGTTGGCATAGAGTTCGTCGCGGGTATCGCGTTCGATGCGCTGCCCCATCGTTTCGCTGCTGAAATTGCGCGAAAGCATGAGCGAAGCACGGATGATCTGTGACCCGACAATCAGGAGCGCGCAGTTCGCCACAGTCAACATATCCGGAACAGGCTGCGTGATCGCATTGAAGGCGATGCCTATCAGCGCAGGAATAGCGAATGCACAAGCCGCATTGCCCCATGCCCCAACAATAATCATGAGGAATACAAGCGGATAGCGGAAGATGTGAGAGGCAATCCAGCGTGCCGACGAGCGCCGATCATAACTATAGCGTTTGGCGACAACAAATTCGCTGGCAGCAGGTGTTGAGTAGGAGGCCATAGGTTTCCCCTCTAAAGCGGCTCTTATGTTCTATTATAATAGGTTGCAGAGATTAAAGGAACGATAAAACTTGCAAAAACTTTTGCCGTAGTGCCGCGAATGTGGTACAAGTCGCAGCGTGGCGCGAGACAGATTATGGATTAATCATGAGCATTCAACTTTCGGATCGGCAACGTGATCTCTTGATATGGATAATGGTGGGTTTAGGATTCTTACTCATTGTTATCATGATAGTTTTTATCGTTGTGATTGTGAACCAGAATACACGGAGCGGGGGAACCGAAGGTGGTGGCTCAAAATCCGTTATCTATGGGTTGTATCTGCGTCCATTACCGCCTGCGCGGATCAACGGCACAAACGACTTGTTTCCGCAAACCTATGGTCAGTTTACCCGGAAAGCAGGGACTACAACCATACGCGGGCAAGGCACGGGAACATTTCAGGCGTCGTATTCTCGCAATAAAGATGTTATCGACATCACGGGCGCACGCGATAACAACTATGCACAGGCCGAAGCAGATATGAGGCGTGCTATCGCGCAGATGGGAGGAACATCGCAGGTGGTTACGCTGGATACTACCTTTGGTTATACGTTGATTTCTTCCGATAAACAGGCGCAATTGATATGGTTTCATGCCAACTGGTATTGGAATATCACTGCCAACAGTAAAGCCGCGCTCGATGATTTTATGAAGGTCTTCCCCTACTGATTATGAATGCGCGCCGTACCATTCTGATTATGATTCTCTGCATCGCGTTTTTCGGTTTTGTGATTTGCAGCGGATTTGGCTTATATATTTATCAATATGGGCAGACAGATCGTGCTGTGCCATCAGATGTAATCATCATTCTGGGCGCAGGCACGCGCGTCGATGGAACGCCGAATCGCGCCCAATTGCGGCGTGTCCGCCATGCAGCAACCCTGTATAAACGAAATCTCGCCCCATTTTTGCTGTGTACAGGCGGCTATACCAACGAACATATCAAGAGTGAGGCGCAATCCTGCGTAGAAATACTCCATGCAGAAGGCGTACCCGATAGGGCGATCCTGCGCGAAGACGCCAGCACCAACACCATAGAGAATGTGACCGAATCACGCAAGGTGATGGATGCCAACAATCTCAAAACGGCGATTGTGGTTTCCGACAATTTCCATTTGTTCCGTTCGGAGTGGCTGTTTCGGGAATACAGTATGTCGGTGTCGCTCAGTCCGGCACAGGCGACGCAAGGACAACTGAGTTTTGTGAACGCAACGCTAGCGACATACCGCGAAGTCGGATCACTGATTTTGAATGCCTATCGAATTGTAACTTCGGATTATCGGGAAGTTGGACGCGGGGTTGTCAAATAGCCGCCAACGAATCAATCTCCGTTGGCGTTGAAATCTCGAAACGTTTTATTCCGTTGGTTTGCGTTCACGCAAAATGCTGAACGCGATTATGCCAATCGTAGTGAGTATCGGGGCAAGTGCAAACGAAACAAGATTCTGTACAGAGACAGGCGCACGTTGCGTATTGAGCAAGAGATTGAGAAACCAGGCAACGAAGAACCCACCCATAAAAATAACGATTAAACGAAACGCGCGATTGTCATTCATCAGTAAAATCCTGCTTGCCTAGTGTTTTCAAGAATACATTGTACGGTTCTGTGATCGGCGTGCTATAGACTTTCTATCACAGATGTATCGCAGAAAACGCATTTACGAGATGTATTTAGTATATCATTTCTAAAAAATTTTTAGGGGCTATATCGGGAAAGCGTCGATTATAAATCATTGGCAACTTTGACAATACGTGACAATATACGCCAAACGGCCTGATCTGGCCTTGCGGTACAATCACATCATGATTTCTCGATATAGGCGATTCCTGACTCCGTTTCTGGCGGCAATAGTGGCGATCTGCCTGAGCATCGTCGGGCGCGAACTGATCGCTCCGATCATCGCACAACAAAGCTACATCAGGCTTGCCGACCCAGATGTTATCTATCCGCCCGCGCGTTTCTACGACGCGCAGCAATATGTATTCATCTGCCTCGATGGATATTGGACGCCGACGCGCACTATCCCCGAAGTTGATGTGAGCAATATGTCATGGATGCCTGTTTATGCGTGGTTGCAATGTGGATTACGCAGCCTGACCGGAATCTCACTGGTTTACACAGGGATTGCAGTCACTACGCTGGCAAATGGCATTTCGGTGTTCATACTGGTTTTGCTGCTGCGACGGTTGAAGGTGCGCCGTGCCGGGGTTCATGCGCTGGTGGCGGTTGTGCCAGCACTCGCGCCGATATGGTTTTATCTCCCCGGCATAGAAGCAACATTTCTGGCAGTTGGAATGATTACGCTACTGATCGTTTGGCCTGATGAACAGCAAATTTCAATACGAAATGAAATTGTTCGTCTGGCATTGTGCTTTCCAACAGGATTGGCTTTCATCCTGACCAAGCCGAACGCGCTGGCGCTGGTGCTACCGCTGATTTATTTGTTCCTGTATGCGAGTTGGCGGCGTTCGCAGGCAGTCGGGTATTCCCGAAACCTGTTCGAGTTCACTGCCGACGTAATCATTGCGCAGTTACCCGGAATTTCCCACAAAGTAAATCAGGAAACGGATCGCCCGTTACGCTATGACTGGCGCGCGTTGATCGTCATTGCCGGGATTATCACAGGATTTGCGGGCTATATTACCTATACTTCGTGGAAATCCGGGATTCCGTTCTACTACTTGCAACAGCAACTGGAAGTCTGGGGACGTGGTTGGTCTGTCGGAAATATACAGGAAATGATTGCGTGGCACTTGCAGGCATTGCGCCCGCCAGACATCAATAAACCCTGGCGCTACGGTGCGGCATGGCATATGGCAGGAACAATTTTGGCGCTTATCCCGGTGGCATCGCGGCGTGTCCCGACATTTATTCGCGTGATGCTTGGCTTGATGGTGTTCTATGCGCTGTTCACGGGGACGGCACATTTTAGCAATGATCGCTATATGATTTCGACAGCATTGGACGCGCTCGGATGGGGGTGCTGGCTCGGTGCGGGTGAACTGCCGCGTTTGCGAAATATAGCCATACGCTGGACATTTGTCCTGCTCATAGCAGGGGTTACGTCTCTGCTGCTTCTGCAAATGTTCACGCTCGGTCAACCCCGCTATTATCCGATTACCGAACTGGATCACCCCGGCGTCGTCTGGTGGGATGCGAATATTCGCTAAATGAGGAAATGGATAGAGGGTCAACGCGCTTGTGGTGGCACTCACGACATATTGGGCATTGTACTATAATGATCTCACCATGAAAGCGAGACATCATGAGATACCGTTTTTCTGCTCTACTCGTCGTCGTAATCGCTTTTATTGTGATGCCTGCGGGACGCGCTGCGGCTCACTACATTGGAGATGGACATACTGATCACGTCCACACGGATGAGTATGGAAATGTCGATCTTACCAAATTGCCTCTCGGAGATAACCGCCATTCTACGAGCCCGAAGGCGGGCTACATCTGGCCTTGCCGGATAGAACCGGCTGGCGGCGGTGCAGGGACAGACGGTCCTTGGATCAACCTCAAATCGGGAACATTTGACTATAGTGCAAAAATCTCCGTAAGCGGGTCTGTTCAGTGGAGCCAACATCAATTCAAAATCACGCTGGAAAATGGCAAACGGGTCATTACGACCAATGACCTGCCGGATCACACAACGGGCATTTTCCCGGTTGCCCGCACCGATAAGGCGTTCCAGTATGATCGCAACCCCAACAAAATCGCGGCGCAGTCGATGCGGATCGAACTGAACGCCAATCCAACATTAGCACCACAAGCCACCTGTACGCCGGGAGCAGTTGGTATCATGCTGACGGGCGTTCCGCTTTTCAATGCGCTGGATGCGCCGGGACGCGATGCGGTGGCACACGAATTACAGGATAGCTGTCAGGGACACCCGCAAATGTCCAGCACCTATCACTATCACAACCTGACCACCTGTATGACAGACGAAGTGGGCTCCAGCGGGCATTCCGCACTGATGGGCTATGCACTGGATGGGTTCGGGATATACGGGAAGCACGGCGAAAATGGCAAAGTTCTCACGAGCGCCGATCTCGATGAGTGTCATGGGCATACTCATACAATCACATGGGATGGCAAAACAGTAGAGATGTATCACTATCACGCCACGTGGGATTTCCCTTATACGATTGGTTGTATGCGTGGCATGTACAGCTTTGAGAATATGCGGACTATCAGCGGCGGGCCGGGTGGCGGTGGTCCGCAGGGCGGCAACGGTGGAGGCGGTAATCCTCCTCCACGCCGCTAGTCCATGATCCAGAGAGGATTAGCGCAGAGTAAACTTCGATGTCTTCGGGGCGGTCTGTACTGGATCGATCCGCATAGTCTGATTTATGATCTGCCATTTGCGGAACTGGTAAATATTCAGTCACGCTCCTGACTGTCAGGATTGTCGATTGCGGCGGTTACGTTCGCGCGCCCGTCTGCGAATCGAACGTAAGCCATTCTCCATCCAGCGCGCAAGGGGTTCGGGTGGAGTTGGTTGTTCAATCGGAAATTGTTCCAGATTGTGCGCGGCAAGGATGCCGTTTGCTGCCGCGATCCCGGTCACGGTGGCACGTTCCATATAGAGCGAGGGGTGAGCATAGCGCACCCAGTCGCCACATGCCCAAAGCCCTTGCCAGGGTGTTTCGACATGCAGTTGTTCGCCATCACTGTCGAAGAGGGTATGGGTTGCGGGGTTGCGCCGGATTGACTGCGCGCTCATCTGACCGCGCAAGACAGGCCATACTTTTTGTAAATCTGTTGCTGCCCGCGTGAGCAGTACCGCGTCCGGCTCCTGCAAGAGTTCCGGCGGACCGTAGATATGCACTTCAACGGCTGACCCGCCTGTCTCCTCGTGCCATTGGATAAAATCACGCTGGAAACAATGTAGCCAGAAGAAGTTATCGACCACGAAATCGCCTGTGAAGATACCTGCCTCTGCCATCAGGTTCGGCGTCACGCGAAACCAGAATCGCATCACTGCCGTCGGGATGGTCGCAGGCCACGCCAGCGATTGTGTCTCACTTCGTGTCGATGAACTACCTTCGAGCAGGTTGCGCGCGGCAGGTGCATCTACCGCCAGAATCAAATGCCCGGCGCGTGCTTCGCCACCATTCCAGCGAACGATCCAGTTTTCACCCACTTTTTCGGTGGAGGTAACGCGCGTATCCAGCCGTATCTGCCCACCCAGACTCACAATCTTTTCCAGCAACGGCGCAACCAGCGCATGATTGGAATCCCGATCAAAATAGCTGAATGCCCACGCATCCCGCCGCAACAGCGTATAAAAGCGCAAGAACGCAATAAACCCTGATTGCGGGACTTTCTCCGGGCGTTCACTGGCAAAGTTGCGCGCCAGTCCGGTAAACAACGCCTGTAAGGTTGGCGACCAACCCTTGAAATAATCTTTCAGGGTTAAGCCTTTGAGAGGTGCGCCCTCGGTTGCTGGATCGTATGCCAGCGCCCACCATAGACCACCCAATACTCGGAACATGCTTGCAAGATCGCGCAGGGTTAGCATTTGCAAGAAACGCGGGCGTACAAACAACGCCAGATAATGAAATGGCGCGGGAATCCAACTGGTGCGGAGGGCGCTACCACCTTCTGCCCACTGGATGCGCCCGGTGCGGTGGCGCAATATCCATACTTCGCGCCGTGATGGACGCCAGTCCGGATCAATCTCGGCGCGTTTGAGCATGGTGCGCAGGTTGTGATATTGCCCCCAGACCCCATGTATCCCGTGTTCGCCAGAAAATGTATATTCTCGCCCGTTTTCATTGAGAGAAACGGCTATCCCCCCGCCAATTCTTCCACCTGGATATGTTGGATCAGCTTCCAGAATCAGCGGTTTCAGGCCGCGTTCGGCAAGATGCAGCGCCGCAGTCAGGCCAGCCAACCCGCCACCGATAACGATCACCGAATTGTTTGTCTCACTCATGGGAAATCGCCTGTGTGATGGTTTCTCAATAGAATAGAGATCATTCTATCAACACATGCACGAAAGCGAATTTCTCTAATGAACAATGAATTTGATGACGAAGTATTGGAATACTTCGATATTGCGCTGTTGGGTTTCGGGAATGTCGGGCGAGCGCTCGGACGTTTGATTGTCAGCAAGGAAGCGTTGCTGCGCGAGGAATATGGGCTGGCGTTTCGCGTCGTCGGCATCGGGACAGGGCGGCGCGGTTTTGCCATCGATCCGGATGGCATCGACATTGAAGCCGCAATCGTAGCGGCAGACGCCGGAACGCTCGAATCCTTGCACAAGGGCGATCCGATCCCGGACGCGCTGACCTTCATCAAGCATGTTCCGGCGCAAGCCATCGCGGAGACGACACCCCTCAATACGCAAGACGGTCAGCCCGCGCTGGACTATTTGCGGACTGCATTGGACAGCGGCAAACATGCGGTCACAGCAAACAAAGGCCCGGTTGCCTTCGGTTATCATGCGTTGCGTACCCTTGCCGAAGAAGAACAACTTGCATTTTTTTTCGAGGCGGCTTCACTCGGCGGCGCACCAATTATCGATCTGTATCGTGAATGCTTGCTCGGTACACGGGTCGTTCGGGTGAGCGGGGTTTTCAATAGCACGACGAACAGTATTCTGGATCGGATGCGACAAGGTGTGAGTTTCGATGATGCCGTGCGCGAAATGCAGGAACGCGGCCTCGCGGAAACCGACCCTTCGCATGATGTGGATGGCTGGGATAGTGCGGTGAAACTGGTGATCCTCTCCAATGTGCTGATGGGTGCGGACTTGCGCCCGAAGGATATTGATCGGACAGGCATTCGTGGCATAACCTATACAGATTTGCAGGCGGCGACGCAGGAGGGAAAAACCGTGCGCCTGCTATGTGATGCTCATTTTGAAGATGGAAAGGTTCATGCCTCGGTGCGTCCGACAGCCATCCCGAATGATCATCCGGTAGCCAACAACTTTGGCCCGACGAATACCATCCTCTTCGAGACGGAAGAAATGCACCTGCAAATCACCGAGCATCACGGGACGCCAACCTCAACCGCCTATGGCATGTTCCGCGATCTGATCAACGCCGCCATCGGACGTTACTAATCTTCCCCAACCTCCGGGCATTCACAACTTATGCCCGGAATCTGCAAAACCTCTCCATAAGTCCTACACAGCTTCTGAATATCTTCCTGCGACACCGGGTATGTAGACGGAAACCAGTTTTGACAGGGTAGTGCAGGTTCACAATCCGAAATCGGCTCTTGGGTGAAAAGCAACTGCGCCATCGCCAGAACAGGCGTAAGCAGTTTCATGAATAGCTCATCGCTGTACGACTGTCGCGCCAGCTAATCCCGATCATTTCCATGCCCCGATCTCTGGTCGGGCTAAATCCTTTTCAAATGTTAAGACTTGTCATTACTTATTGCCCCGATCTTGTAGTATAGTGTTCCAACACTCTGGTGTATTGGATCAGCGGGCAAAAATGGGCGAGTCGATACGGATTCTGGTTGTAGAAGACAACCGGACACTGCGCGAGGAAGTGCGCGAATTGCTGGAAGATGCGGGCTATCGGGTTCGGGGTGCGCGTAATGTAAAAAAAGCAGCGCACCGCTTGAGCCACCACAAGTTTGATCTGATCCTGACGGATTATGATCTTGGCGATGCGACTGGCTTTGATGTACTGGAAGTTGCCAATACGCACCACCCGGAAGCCAAACTTGTGGTTATGAGCGCTGATGCGAACCCGGAATTGAGCGATCAGGCATTGAAATCCGGTGCGGCGCGTTTCCTCGAAAAACCCTTCCGTGCCAAAGCGCTGCTCGATATTGTGAATGAAGTCCTCGCTGATATCGAACGCGATGATGATCTGGAGGGTAATTCTTCAGGTCAACCTGAAGGAAAATAACCCAAATGACTGAACTCACCCGCGAAATGATTACATCCCCGATTCGTGCTGCCCTTGAACCGCTGGATTATGTAAACGCAATGTGGGAAGGTGGTTCGGCTTCGTTTCGCCGCATCGATCAATGGTCGGATATTGATTTGATGGTTGATGTTGCCGATGATCGGGTAGCGGATGCAGTCAAAATTATTGAGGGTGTGATCGCTGGATTATCGCCATTCAAAGCCAGATATGAGTTGCCACAACCCACCTGGCACGGACACTGGCAAGCGTTTTATCAATTTGAGAATGCCAGTCCCTTTCTTCTGCTCGATTTGGTCGTTGTCAAAAACAGCAGTCGTGAGAAATTTACGCAACAAAATATTCATGAACGTGCCTACGTTCATTTCGACAAAATTGGTGTATTAACCGATCAGCCGTTTCCGGTGCAACAAACGATAAACGCGATACGGGCGCGCGTTAATGAACTGCGCAGCCTGTACCCGATGTTTCAAACATTGGCGCTCAAAGAGATCAACCGCGTCAACACCATTGAAGCCATCGCATTTTATCAATCATGGACACTGCGCCCGCTGCTGGAAGTGTTGCGTATTCGGCATTGTCCGCAACGCTGGAACTTTGCGACCCGTTATGTTCAATATGATTTGCCTGCCGAAATCGTCCAACGCTTGCATCCGTTGTATTACATCCGCGATCTGGCTGACCTGGCAGAAAAACACCGTCAGGCGGGCAAATGGTGCATTGCCGAATTGAATGCGCTCGATCTGGATCAGGTGGAGCGCAAACTTTCGGCGTTATAGCTCAAGGCTGTGCCGCACCAGGTGGAACCTGTTCCTGCGTTGCGCGTTTGGCGCGATCTCTGGCGATGATTTGCAGGGCTTCGGCCTCGGTATCGGCAAAATAGAATCTGGATCGGGCAGGCGGCAATTCGCTGATAATCTGCCCCAGTGATTTTACGTAGTTCGGTGGCGCAACCATCACCGTAAAACGGAAATTGGGCATGGCGCGACGGTGTACACTCAGGATTGCCGTGATGACGTGTGGCGGTGTGCGTTCTACTCCAACAGTCAAAACGTAATAGTTGGGAACGTCTTTGGTCAGGCGACCTGTTGCCATTGCCGCCTCGGTATATTCCTCAACAGTCCATGTACCCTCAAAATCCCAGCGCACAATCGTTTGTGAAGTATCCAGCCAGTTTACCTTGATGGACATTGGTGCAACCTTGTTCACATGATCTTCTTTCAATTATACGCAAATATACGAAATCCAGATTGACATTTTGACCGCAACGGCATATATAAACATATAGGCGGTCTGAAAAAATGAAACGACGGTCTGAAAAATGGGAACGTCTCTTCGCACTGTTTGTGCTGGGTTGCAGCCTGTTCAACTATCCGGTGCTGCATATTTTTAGTACCGATGGATTCATCGCGGGCATTCCCGTCTTATATGTTTATCTTTTTACAGTCTGGCTGGTGCTGATCTTCCTCTCCGCGTGGATTGCGGAACGGCGAGGATAGCCTATTCATGTCTGCAATCCTGCTGATCATATCGCTCGGTTATGTCGGATTGCTGTTCGGGATCGCCTATTGGGGCGATAAACGCGCCAATTCCAAACGCAGCCTGATCAACAATCCCTATGTTTATGCACTATCGCTGGCAGTCTACTGTACAGGCTGGACATTTTATGGCAGCGTCGGGCGTGCCGCCAGTAGCGGGATCGGATTCCTGCCGATCTATCTCGGCCCAACCCTGATGGCGATCATATGGGTGACAGTCTTACGCAAGATCATCGCCATCAGCAAGATCAACCACATCACCTCAATTGCGGATTTTATTGGTGCGCGCTACGGTAAAAGTACATTGCTTGGTGGCCTCGTCACCATCACCGCTGTTTTTGGTACAGTGCCATATCTATCGCTGCAACTCAAAGCCGTGTCCACCAGTTTCGACGTGATCTGGAACAATGTCACCGGGCATCCATTCGACATTCCATTGCTGTTTCACGGCGATACAACACTCCTGATTGCCTTGCTATTGGCGCTCTTTGCGATTCTATTTGCCACCCGTAGCCTTGATATGACTGAACACCATGAAGGGATGGTGTTGGCAATCGCGTTCGAGTCGATTGTGAAGCTATTGGCCTTCCTGTGTGCGGGGATATTCGTTTCATTCTTTCTGTTCAAGAGTCCCGGCGAGATATTTCAGCAATCATTGTCGATTCCCAAATTGCAAAACCTGATGCACTTCGGCAGTGATGGCGCGACTTTCCCCGATTGGGCATGGTTGATATTTCTCTCAATGATGGCAATTATGTTTCTGCCGCGTCAGTTTCAAATGGCGGTGGTGGAAAATGTCGATGAAAAACATCTCACCAAAGCGACATGGCTCTTCCCGCTATACATGCTCCTGATCAATATTTTCGTGCTGCCGATTGCGTTTGCGGGCATCCTGCTACAGCCTGCGCTGGATGCCGATCTCTATGTATTGACTTTGCCACTGGAAGCCGGACATTTGCTACTTGCCCTTTTTGTTTTTGTCGGCGGGCTATCAGCATCAACCGGGATGGTTATTGTCGAAACGGTAGCGGTCAGCACGATGGTTTCCAACGATTTGATTATGCCTGTTCTGTTGCGCTGGCAGCGTCTGCGCCTCAGCGGGAGTGAGAAACTGCCGCGTTTGCTGCTGACCATACGACGCGCCGCAATCGTCGTTGTCATCCTGTTGGGCTATGCCTATTTCTCGGTTGCGCGTGGCGTGCCGCTTGTTTCCATCGGTCTGATCTCGTTCGCGGCGGTTGCCCAGTTTGCGCCGGCGCTACTCGGCGGTATCTATTGGCGGCGTGGCAGCAAAATGGGGGCGTTTGTCGGGTTGTTCTTTGGGTTCGTCGTTTGGGCATACACATTACCACTGCCTTCGCTCGTAACTTTTGGGGGACTGCCAGATAGTTTTATTAAATCTGGCCCCTGGGGGATTACCGCATTACGTCCCTATGCGCTGTTTGGCACAGATGGCCTCGACCCGATTTCACATTCGATGATGTGGTCAATGTTGGCAAACGTCGGGTCATATATCATCGTTTCGCTTCTCAGCGGTCAGAGCATTCTGGAGCGAACACAGGCGACCCGTTTTGTCGATGTATTTGAGCGTGCCGATGAAATGGATCGCCTCAGCCTTTGGCGTAGTACCTCGGTAGAAGCCGTCAAGGAATTGTTGCAGCACTTTCTCGGCTCGGAGCGTGTCGCGCTGGCACTGGCAGATTGGAACGAAAACAGCGCGCGCGATGACGCCGCCTTCATCAACAAGGCCGAAAAATTATTGGGTGGCGCGATAGGGAATTCATCTGCACATATTCTGATCAACACGGTTGTTGTGCGTAACCGCTTGACGTTCGATCAGGTGATGAGTCTGGTCGATGAGACTTCGCAGATTATTCACTACAGCCGACAGTTGGAATCACAATCGCAGGAATTGGCAAAAACGACTGCGGAATTACGCGATGCCAATGAACAACTGCGCGAACTGGACACGATGAAAAGTAATTTCATGTCGATGGTGACCCATGAGCTACGCACCCCGTTGACCTCGATTCGCGCCTTCACCGAAATTCTCTACGATAATCCCGGCCTCTCCGAAAAAGAACGGCTTGAATTTCTTGGCATCATCCAAAGCGAAACCGAGCGCCTGACGCGCCTGATCAACAATGTGCTGGATTTCAGCAAAATCGAATCTGGCAAAGCGATCTGGCTGCTCAGTGATGTTGATTTATGTGATGTGATCAATGAATCAGTCGCGGCAACCCGACAGCTATTCACTGACCAGAACATTGAATTGCAAATCACGTTGCCAGATGAAATTCCGACAATCAGGCTGGATCATGATCGCATCGTACAAGTCATGCTCAATCTGCTCTCGAACGCGATCAAGTTCTGCAATCCAGAGAAGGGCGTTATTCAGATTGCGCTCATATCCGATGCGGATTGCGCGCAAATCTCGGTTGCCGATAATGGAATGGGGATCAAGGAGAGCGAGATTTCCAGCGTTTTCGAGCGATTCTGGCAAGCCCCGATTAGTTCCAATCAACACAGTGGAACGGGGTTGGGGTTGGCAATCAGCAAACAAATCATAGAACACTTTAACGGCGAAATATGGGCTGAAAGCACCTCTGGATCAGGTGCGACTTTCATTTTCAGCCTGCCATTGGATAGGACGATAAATCATGTCAGAGAAAGTGCTGATCGTTGATGACGAGCCACATATCGTAACCTCATTGCGTTTTCTGATGCAGCAGGCAGGATTGGAGATTATCACTTGCGATGATGGCTTGATGGCGCTCGATGTTATCCGCAAGCAGCGCCCACAGCTTGTTTTGCTGGATGTGATGCTGCCAACGATGGATGGACTGCAAGTATTGAAAGCGCTGCGTGATGACCCCGATACCAGTCATATCAAGATCATCATGCTGACCGCCAAAGGACGCGCCGATGATATTGAGCAGGGCATGAACGCCGGGGCAGATTTATATATCACCAAGCCATTTTCGACACGTTCGCTGATGAATGATGTCAGGAAATTATTGGAAGATATTGCGTGACAAATCTGGTACGATTGAGGCAGAATCTGAAAGGAATAGAGTTCAATGCCTCAACAGTATCAGGAACGGCTGGTGCGGTTGCATCAGTTGGCACGCACGGGTGGTTATGATGCAATTGCGCTTGTTCCCGGCCCGGAGTTGGCCTATCTGACCGGGTTGTTTTTTCACCTCAGCACAGATCGCCCTATGGTCGTCGTTTTCCCGACAGATGGACGCGCGCCTGCCGCTATCGTCCCGAAGCTGGAAGAATCGCGCCTGGTCAGTGATGCAGCCTATCCGATCCAGACGTTTTCCTATGGCGATGCCGAAGGATATATGCCTGCCTTTGAACGCGCCATTCACAGTTTGAAGTTGAACAATCTGCGGATCGGCGTGGAAGGGTTGCGGATGCGGGTGCTGGAAGCCCAGCTATTTGAGGAGATTGCCGCCGGGTCGCGCGTCAGCCCTGCCGACGAGACAATCATGCAACTCCGCCTGCGTAAAACGCCGGAAGAAGTCGCGCTGATGCGGCAAGCGATCAAAATCAGCGAAGATGCGCTGGATCGCACACTGAGCGATCTGGAAGGCAAAGTGATTGGTATGACGGAAATTCAGATCACCAACATCCTGCTGAATCATATATCCGACCTCGGTGGCGGTGGAAACGCC
Organism: uncultured Anaerolineaceae bacterium; assembly: GCA_964432445.1. GTDB lineage: Bacteria > Chloroflexota > Anaerolineae > Aggregatilineales > UBA2796 > JBBRMW01. The sequence goes on along the minus strand of CAYSOC010000115.1, from coordinate 529 downwards.
TTTGAACCAATTATCCTGACCGGAGCAAACAGCGCCTTGCCGCATGGATATCCCGGTACGGCCAAAGTGCAAGAAGGCGATCTGCTCCTTTTCGATTTCGGCACAAAGGTAGATGGCTACCCCTCGGATATTACCCGTACTTTTGCGGTGGGTTCGCTTGATGATGAATTGCGTCGTGTCTATGATGCGGTTTTGGGTGCAAACCGTGCTGGTGTGGCGACGGGCAAGCCCGGAATCGCCGCGCAGGATGTGGATCGGGCTGCCCGTAAGGTCATCACACAGGCGGGATTTGGCGAATATTTCACCCATCGCACCGGACACGGGCTTGGGCTGGATATTCACGAACATCCGAATATGCGCGAAGGCAACACGATGATTCTGGAAGCCGGGATGATTTATACCGTTGAGCCGGGGGTGTATCTGCCGGGGCGCGGTGGTGTGCGTATCGAAGATGATATTGTGGTTACAGAGAACGGTGTTGAATCTCTGACGACCTATCCGCGTGAACTTCGGATTCTGAAGGGCTGAT
>CAYSOC010000114.1:0-20938 GCA_964432445.1 uncultured Anaerolineaceae bacterium | reverse complement strand
CGTACTGCCTGACCCGGATGGCTTGCCAGCAGCCAATGGCTGATTATTGGGCGACTGGCAAGCGAATGTTCACAAATGGCAGACACAAACGAATACGGAAGATGGCACAGCGCTGGAACGCATGTGGGACTGCTTTCAGAAATTACTTCCGTTCCGGTTCGTAGATGAGCGCTGTCACGCCCGAACTGAACGGCCTCGCTTCCACAAGGTTGAGCGTTGCAGCCGTACCTTCTTTAAAGAGACGCTTGCCCTTGCCGATCACCACCGGGTAGACCAGGAGCCGAATGCGATCCACAAGATCATGCTGGATGAGGGTTTGTATGAGCGTGGCGCTGCCATGAACGGTAATATCCTGACCATCCTGCTGTTTGAGTTTTTTGATCTCTTCTACGATGTTGTCTTTGATCAATACCGAGTTATTCCACTCCACCTTATCCAGCGTCGTTGATACGACGTATTTGCGCACACCGTTGAAGTAGGTTGCGCCTTCGTCCTTGCTCTGCGGCCATGCTGCGGCGAACCCCTGATAGGTCACACGCCCCAGGAGCAGGGCATCGCTGGCAGTTGTCTCCTCGCCTTTAAATTTGGCGGTTTCATCGTTCCAATACTTGAACGTCCAGGAAGGGTCTTCCATGATGCCATCGAGGGAAACAAATTCGGTGACTACAATTTTTCGCATGATTCGCGGTTCCTTTTGCGGTTCGCTGTCAATGGTTGTATCTTAGCCCAATCCAGGCGCAGCGTCTTGTATAAAAGGGACATCTGCCATAGAGAAGCCCCGTCAATTCACCCCATAGATCGCCGCGTATATCTGATACTGCTCATAGATTTTGCGGACATAGGTCTGGGTTTCGTCGTACTCGATGGCTTGCAGGAACAAGTCCGGGTCGCCACCAGAGATACGCATCCACGCAGCACTGGCATTCGGTCCGCCGTTATAGGCTGCAAGTGCGGCATATTTGTTTTCCTTGAAGCGATCCAGTTGCTCTTTCAGGTAATAAATCCCGAATTCGACATTGATATATGGGCGGTAAATATCGCTGTTCTGATAGTTAGGCCATTCCAGTTTTGCCGCGATGTAATTGCCCGTATCCGGGATGATCTGCATCAAACCCTGTGCTGCCGCGAACGACTGTGCATAGCTCTCGAATAAACTTTCCTGTCGTATGAGAGAGAACACCAGCAGCGGATCGACTTTATATTTCTCCGATTTAGGCAGGATCAGGTCATTATAGGCGATTGGATAAGCCAGTGCAGCGATATAGCGCGGGGCCTGTGCAGGCGTAACTTTCGCCAGACTGATCAGCAATTCGCCCGTGCTGATTTCTTCCCGATACAACCCGATGTCATGGAAATACGTTGCCAGTTGATAGAGCGCCAGCGGGTTTGCTGCCATGTCATCGCGCAACCCGGCGTATTCAGCGCGTGCCTGCTCGAATGCCGCTACCGTCCAGAGTTCATCAGCACGCAATTTACGTGGATCGCTTTGCAGGGATGGATCGAGCCGCCAGAGTTCGCCCTGTGCCTTGACTCCAAATATCTGGCGCATCCAGCTATCGGCTTCGGCGCGTTTTGCTGGATTATCAAACGTCCAGTCATAGCGGGCAGGCGGCTCTAGTGGCCCGTGACCATTCAGCAGATCGCGCGAACGCTGACTGTAATAGCCGAAGGGATCAGCCTTTGCCGATGCTTCGTAGGCAGCGCGTGCCTGTTCCTGATCGCCAGCCAGTTGATAGATACGTCCCAGCCAGAACGCGCCTGCCGCTTTGTACATTCCTGTACCGCGATTCGCAAGGATTGAAAACAGTTGCGAGGCACGATCCCGCGTCCCCTGATTCCAGGCAATCATGCCGGCTTTAAAAATCGCGTCCATGCCGAGTGCGCTGGTTGGGTAGAGCTTGCCGAGGTCTTCATAGACGGAAAACGCGCTGGTCTGGTCATTGATCTGTGCGTAAAGATACGCGGCGCGGCTGAGAGCATCTGCGCTCTGTGGCAGGTTTTTCGCGCCGAGTTCCTTATATTTGGCGATGGCGTCCTGCGTTCGTTCCGCGAGGAAGTAGGTACGCCCTTGTTCCAGCATCGCATCCCCGACCAGAGCGCTCGTTGGATATTGGTCAATTACTGTTTGATAAGACGTAATCGCGGCGGCGACATTTCCCGCTTCCCGATACGAACGCCCAAGCATCATGAACACATCTGGCGGGATTGTTTCCGGGGAAGTATTGCCAGAATAGTTGTAGAGCGCCTGAATTGCCATGTTCCAGTCGCCCGCTGCAAACGCCACCTTGCCGCGTGTGAGTTCATCCACAGCTGTGCCACCGTTGATCAGGATCAGCAAGGCTTTATAGCCTTCTGGCTGCGTTGGATATTCCGCAAGGATGGCTTTGTAACGCCCAATTGCCTGAATTGTGCCGCCGGATTTATCCAGCATTTGCGCGGCGGCATAGGCAATGCTGGCGCGATAGGGGGGATTTTTTGCCACTTTCAGGATTTCGTCATATTGATCGATGGCGGCATTCACATCGCCTGCATTCAGGTAGGCAGCAGCGACTTTTTCCCGCAATTGCAGTAGTGGAACAATGCTACGCGGCATCCCGACTGCCGCTTTACCGTAGCTGGTCAGGGCTTGCTGTGGTTGTTGCAGTGCCAGATACGCATCTCCGATACGTTCCCAGGCATAACTATCGAGCAAGCCGGGGCGCTTTTGCAGATAGAGCGTGAAATCGTCTATCGCGGGTTGCCATTGCGATGTACCGAGATACGCATCACCACGCAGGAAATAGGATTGGGTCACGCGCGGATCAGCGGGGTAGGTCTGGATGAAATCGCTCAGGATGGTCACGGCGTCGGCAAACAGCCCTTCGCGCAATGCTGCCACGCCCGCGCTGTATGATGCCGATGCCCGCAATGCTGGATCAACGCTCAACAGAGGCTGGTCGAGTACATCCCGATAGACTTTCACGGCACTGGCATAGTCGCCATTGCGGAGTGAAGCGTTTGCCAACTCGACTGCCGTTTTGGGAACAACCGTTGGCGTTGGCGGCGGTGTCGGGGTATAGGTTGCTGTTGGCGGCGGGATCGTCGGCGTTGGTGGGATCGTGGTTGCGGTTTGGCTTGGCGTCGCGGTTACGATCTGTACGCCCGCCGGGACAGGCGCGTTACAGGCCAGCGTGACCAGTGCGGGCAGACAAAACAGGAGGGTAAGTCGTCGTTTGAGTTGATTCATATGATCGTTACTTTACCCCATTCTTGCCAACGATTTCCAACGCACGTTGGTTCAATGTTTGCCAATAGAGGGTTTTATTGAAATAGACTGGCTGGATATGTGCAAAAATATCGTAATCCAGCCAGTCCGGGGTGCGCACTTCGTAGAAATTACTCCACACCACATGAACAACAGTTTTTGTAATAGTAACGCCGATTGCACCACAACTAATATCACCACACTCCGGGCAAACGTAAATAAGGCTGGTATTTTCACCGAGTTCCGATGGCGCTTTCATCAGTAACTGCTGAATTATTTGCTGTTCCTGTTTCAGAGAGAGCCAGCCGAGACAGCCGATCAGGTCACCGGGTTCCAGAATATCGTGCAGAGAACGACCATCAATGGAAAAGTCGAGCCAGTTTCGTTCGGTTCGTCCACCGCCACCGTTGCGCTGACGCGGCACAAGCCGTAGATTGTTCTCGTGCATATGCTCTCCATCTATTGCGATATACTTTCGACTTCTACCAGCAGTATCGTAAACGCACCGCCGGGACGCTGGTAGCGCGCAATCTCCCGATTGAATACTGGAAGTGCCGACTCTGGTACAGGCCCCGCCCGCTCGATGATCATCCATGCTGCTCCATCTGCTGCCACCTGATCGCGCACCAGCCTGGTAGCGTCGCCCACGCCGCCACCTTCCCAGACATTCGGGCAATTGAACGGCACTGAACCATTCACAGGCAAATATAAGCGAATAGTATTGCAACTTCCCAAAATAGCTGTTGTCGTAATGGATTTTTCCTGCTTGCGTTTGATTAAATCCAGTGCCACATCGCGCAGGCCATAGCCGCTTGTCCAGCCTGTCAGATATTCGTACTGATCATTGGTTGGGACGGGCAACGCTGGCGGATTGATATAAGCGGTCTGTAGAAATGGCAAACCCCACAGGACGATCCACGCGCCGACGGTCACACCAGCCAGCCACCAACCCCGGCGCGCGTGCAGCCATTTGGTCAGCGTCAACATCCCGATACTTCCGGCAACGAGCAACCCTGGCAAGCCAATCACCAGATAGCGTAAGTAGAGGTTTGTTGCGGTGGCAAATAATGCCAAGAGCGGGATCGCCGCAAACGCCAACAGATACAGGCCGCGCTGCATCCGAAACACCAGACAGATTGCACTCGCAAGCAATAACCCCGACCAAAAGAATGGCGAATAGTAATCCGCAAATGCTGTCCACGCGATGCCGGGATTATTCCGCAGGCGATCTCCGAGGGAGGCTGTTTCAACGCTGGAAAGCGCTCCGATCCCCAGGACATTTGCCGCCTGCGACTGGATATACAGTGCCGGGGCGATCAACAGTGCGCCTGCTGCAACGTAAATCACAATCATCAGCAAAAAGCGCTGCACTTTGCGCGGTGCGCGCCGATCCATTAACGAGAACAAAAACCACGCACCACCCGGCATCGCCAGAAAAACGATCCCGGTGGTCTTGGCGGCGATGCACGCGGTCAGGGCAACCGCACACCAGATCGCGTCGATGAACCGTCCACGTTTCATCGTCCGATATGCCAGATAGACCGAGAGGGTTGCCAATGCTGCGACGCTGGTATCCACCAATGCCATCCGCTCGAAAAAGAAAAAATAGGGACTGAACAGCCAGAGTACACCCGCAAGTATCCCCGCGCCGCGTGAATGCAGCGCCCGTGCCAGCACCATCACCGCAGCGATCCCGATCCCGCCAACCAGCACCACGACATAGCGCCCGATCCAGATTGCACCATCGAAAGGATAAAACAGCGCCGCAAAATAGGGGGTGAGCGCCTTTCCAGTCAGTAGCAAGTCGAACGGCTTGCCCTGCCAGACCGCCTGCGAGCGCGTGATATGAGTGGCTTCGTCCATAAACAGCGGCATAGTCAGCAATCCGTGCAGGCGTGTAATGAAAAAGGCCAGCAGGATTAACGTGGCGAGGAAAAAGAATTGGCGTCGCGTCATTGATTCCCCGTCGTTTCGCCAGCAGGGACAGGTTTGGTACGTGCGCCGCGCATCAGGAAGGCCACGCCACCGATTAATGCCTGTACCAGCACAATCAACCGAATCAATATCCCGAACGCCAGCCCAACCGCCTTCGGTATACCCAGATTGCCGAGCAGGAATACATACACCCCTTCGCGCACGCCCAGCCCGTTTGGTGAAATCGGAATCAGATCGATGGCGGTAGCAATCGCAATCACGGCGGCGAATGCGCCAATCGGCACATTTTGCCCCAGCGAGAGGATCAGCGCATAGAGTGACGCAATCGTCAGAATGAGCGTCACCATAGATTGCAGCATCACATCGAACAGCAATCTATATTGTGTTCGGTAGCCTTTGAAGTCCTCATACACACTAATGATTTTTGACCACATGCCAGCCAGTTTGCCGGGTAATTTTGAGCCGATCCACGCCAGAATCAATCCGGTAAAATTTTGCCAGAGCAGCGCAATCCCGATGATTGAACCGATGAACAACCCATGTACAAACAAAACAACCGCGAGCGGCAAGTCGTGTGAGGGGACAATCAACAGAGTCAGGCTGCCCGCTGCAAAGAGGGATAACATCCCGCTACCACGTTCGAGGATCACCGCCGTGATGGATTCCTTCGCGCGCCCGGTATCGCGCGCCGATTCATAGGCGCGTACTGCGTCACCACCCATACCGGAAGGCAGAAAATTGTTGAAGAAGATGCTGATGAAGTAGCTCAAAAGCAGATATTGCGGCGACACCTTGATCCCGCGCCAGCGCAACACAATTCCCCAGCGCCATGCCTTACTCGCCACACTCGCCACCGAAAGCACAAACGAGAGTGCCAGCAGCGGAATATCCACACCCCGGAGCGCTTCCAGAAATTGCGGTTGCAGGAAAGTTGGGAGCAGCAACAGAAGCAGGATCACCGCGATCCCGATACGCAGCCAGCGCCAGAATTGCGCTCTGTTTGTTTGATTCATGCGATTAACTCTGATTCTTGCGGGCGATGATGGTCAGCGACATATCTCGCTTGAGCAGGTCGGCAACCGGAGGGCGGGCGCGTTCTAGCGTAAACTTCGGGCCAAACGCCGCCTGCAATTCCTCGAAGCTGAATGTATTTTGTTTACCCGGCACGAGCAGCCGTTCCTGCAATTTCTGGCGAACCGATTTGGACGTATGCGCGGTTGGCGCTTTGCCCGTCCGAACGCGCGTGATCATCGGGATCAGGGTCGAACCGGATGCCAGCACAAAGGATTTCACCGGGCGCGGCGAATGGCTCAATACCTGCTGCAACGAGAGTTCCAGCATCGACCAGAAATTTGCGCCCAGGGTATGAATCACCACCACGCCGCCGGGTTTAAGCACGCGCGCGATTTCGACTATCGCCTTGACCGGGTTCGGGACATAGTGCAGCACGCCCCATGACCACAGCACATCCACCGATGCCGATGGAAACGGCAGTTCGCTCAGGCTGGCCTGCATAAACCTTGCGCCTTGCGTTTTCCCGGTTGCGGTGATCAGGCTGCCCGCGCTGACATCAATCCCGGACACGCGCCCTGCTCCCATTGCCACGAACGCCGCAGAATAATCGCCATTGCCGCAACCGCCATCAAGGACAGTTTTGCCTTCCCAATCGGCAGAATTGAGCAGGGAACGAATCAACGTTTGTACTTCGGTTTCGGCGGGGCTGGCGTCGGCGCTGGCAGCATCCCAGAATTGCGATTGGTCGCGTACTTCATTCATCTCTGTGCAGGACTCTCCACAAAACGTATAGTATAACCTTGCCGCTTCACCCTGGACAATTTTTAAGGTTATCATTTCTTCCAAAAACTTTAAGGATGATATTGTTCATGGACGAAATTACCCTTTCGCTTCGGTTGGTTGTGGCGCTGGTGCTTTCCGCTCTGATTGGCCTGAACCGGGAGATGGAAGGCCACGCCGCCGGGCTGCGAACCCATATGCTCGTTGGTCTGGGCGCGGCATTATTTACCATCATTTCGATTGTGGGCTTTCCCAACGGTGGCGTAGATCGGGTAGCGGCACAGATCGTAACGGGCATTGGGTTTCTCGGCGCTGGTGCGATTGCGCGCCGCGACAGTTCCAGACCCTATGGGCTAACCACAGCGGCGGGTATCTGGTCGGTTGCTGCTGTCGGGATGGCAGCGGGATCGGGCAAATATATTCTGGCGACTGTCGGAACAGCGTTGATTCTCATCACACTGATTGTCGTGAGGTATATCGAGAAACATGGGATCGAATCAAAGCCAAAAACACCTGACGAGGAACGACCATAAACTATTGCCACCAGCTTGCCTTGATTATTTGAATCAGTTCGCTCAGATTGAGCGAGAATCTACCGCTGACCGCGATCCAGTTTGGTCAGTAAATGCAGAAGCTGCTGCTGTTCATCCGATGTGAGCGGGTTGAATTGATCCGCGATGAAATCCTGATTGAAAGGCACAACCTGGTCAAAAAGCTGGCGTCCGGCGGGTGTGAGGGACAGCCGCTTGGTGCGACCTTCCGGCGTGCGACGGATCAGACTACGTGCTTCCATCTTATCCAGCAGTTGTGTCACATTTCCCTGTGTCACAAACAGGCGTTGCGCGAGGTCAACCTGCGAGATTCCTTCCGCTGCCCCGATTTGCGCCAGCACGTCAAACTGTGCGTTGCTGAGTTCCCATGTGCCGAGCTGTGCGCCTGTTGCCTGCAAAACGCGATGATAGATGCGGAGCAACCGTAGCCATCCTAATACCGCTGGATGGCGCAAACCGGGGTTGCCTGCTGGCGGCTTTTCACTCACCGTCGTCCGATTCCTGCTCCGACCCAATCTGTGTGATGCGTAGTTCGGCATCGTCCAACTGTGTGTTACACCAGCGCGAAAGCATCTGCCCGCGTTCATAGAGTTTCAGCGATTCTTCCAGCGACAGGCTGCCCTCTTCCAGTCGTTCCACAATGGAGGTGAGTTCCTGATAAGCCTGCTCAAAAGTCAATTCAACCTTGTTCATGAGGGATATTTCGTTCCTTTACAGCGGCGCGTAGTTCGCCATCTGCCAGTGTTATCGTGATGTTTGTACCCGGCCCCGCGTCGATTGCTCTGGAGAGCCGCTTACCATCGCCTGTTCGGGTCAGGATAGCGTAACCGCGTTGCAGCAAGTTGGACGGATTCGCTGCATCCAGCGCTTTGGTTTGCGCGGCGAGGCGTTCCCGGTTGCGCTCAATGCGGCGCTCCAATGCGCCCATCATACGGTTATTCATGTCATCGACGCGCTGGCGAAAATTATCCAGCGTGTTGCGCGGCGAAAGGTGACGCAATGCGCGCTCCTGTACCGCGATGTCACTCCGCAAACCATCTACATAATCGAGCATCGCGCCATCGAGAGAATCTTTCAGCGCAGTCAATTCGTCGCGCAGAGCGTCCAGTTCCGGCGTGATCAACTCTGCTCCGGCGGAAGGCGTCGGCGCACGCAAATCGGAGACGAAATCTACAATCGTAAAATCAATCTCGTGTCCGACTCCGGTCACGATTGGAATTTCGCTATTGAATACCGCACGGGCGACACGTTCGTCATTGAACGCCCATAAATCCTCAAGGCTGCCGCCACCGCGCGCCAACAGGATCACTTCGGCGCGTCCATCTGCGTTGAGCGCTTCAATCGCGTGGGCAATCTGCGGCGGCGCACCTTCGCCCTGTACCTGTGTTGGACTCAGAAGGACGTTTGCCAGGGGATAACGTCGGCGCAGAACATTTTGAATATCCTGCCATGCGGCTGCACCGGGAGAAGTCACCACACCGATTGTCATAGGGAAGCGCGGTAATGAACGTTTATGTTCAGAATCGAATAAACCCTCGGCCTGCAATTTGGTTTTCAACTGCTCGAATTGCAGGTACAGCGCACCAAGCCCGACAGGTTGCAGCGCATCAGCGTACAGTTGATAGACGCCGCCAGCGGGATACACATCAATGTAACCATGAACGCGCACATGGTCGCCATTGTTGGGAACATACAATAGCTTGACCACAGACGAGCGCCACATGACGCAACCAATCTGGCTGTTGGCATCTTTCAGCGTGAAATAGGCATGACCGGAATTGGCTTGTCGCTTGAAATTGCTGACTTCGCCTTCGATCCAGATGTCTTTGAGTCGATAATCCTGTTTGAGCGTTTGCGCGATGCGCTGTGTGACTTCCTGTACAGAGATGGCTTCCGGCATATTTATCTATTCTGCATATCCAGCAATCACGAAATTTCCGTTCGCGTCCAGCGCAAAGCTGTAAGGGGTAATCCCTTTGAGGGGAATTGTTGTGTAATCACTCAGACTACTATTAAATCTCACGATGGCTTTGTTGCGCCGATCCAGCGCAAAGAGTTCGCCCGTCTTGCTGAACTGTAAATCGGTCAGGGCAATGGTGAGCGAAACGGTTTTTCTGACAGTCAGGGTATTTTCTTTCAGTTCCGCGATCTGCAACATCTCCAGACCGGGTTTGGAGCGGATGAAGGCCAGTCCGGTATTCGCGTCATAGGCTGCTGAACGGTAGACTGCATTAGCGTCATCGAGCGTATATTGCTCAACCTGCGCCAGTTTGGACGACTCATCTATCTTCAATTCGATCCAGTGATTCTGCTGATCACCGCCAGCAAACCCACTCAAGGAAACGAAAATCCGCCCATCTGCCTGAATCAGTGCATCCCCGCCAATAATCGGGAAAATATCACGCAGGTTGTTTATCGAATCGAGCAGGAATAGCGACGCACCCTGTCGGGTGCAATCCGTCGCCAGAATGATCGTCCAGCCATCGAGCGGCAATATTGACTTTGGATTGACGATTTTCCCGAAATTGGGGAAGAGTTGGCGTCCGCTACCGATATTCCAGAAGGTATCGGATTCTTCGCACGGAGAGGCTGCAATCCCGCGCGTTTGCGCCACAAACTGACCGCCTGTCCAGTTCAGACCCCGCAACAGATAACCCGCTTTCCAGTCTTCCCCAAAGAGCGACCACAGATAATCGCCGTTCTGGTTAAATACCCGTAGTGTCATGGAAGATTTGGGGAGAGGTTGTGTCGGTGTCGGTAGCGCTGTTGGCAGTTTTGGCGTCGCGCTCTGGAAAGGAATAGGCGTTGCGGTCAAAATGGGTATTACAGTCGGTTCGGGCGTATTGATCAACGCCGCGCGTCGATTGAACGGATCGAACACAATGATGCTGATGATCGCGCACCCGGCTACTGTTATCGCCAGCGACGCAAGGATCGAAACAATACCCCATATCCGTTCATTACGGGCGGGGTGTTCGTTCTTGCGTTTGGATTTTTCGCCGTACCAATCCGGTTCATCACCAGGCCATGCGTCCGGTTTGTGCGACACGGCAGCCTCGTTAATTATTCAATCAACCGTATTATAACCCGATCAAATCGCGCGCGAAACTACGCGAGGCGGGCAACCCGACAATTTCCAGCAGGTTGCTATGCAGCAGCCAGACCAAATCCGCGTTTAGAACCGCTTCCAGCGCGGTGCGTTGCAGGCTGGTCAGGCGGGCAGGATCGCAGGCGACGACAGCGGGCGGATAGAAGCGCCCCTTCTTGCGGCGGTTGACCTGACGTTCTGGTGTGGATTTGTGAATCCTGAATTGTATCTGTGCGTTATCCGGGCGATCCACCGGATAATCCTCTGGCAGCGAAGCGTATTTATAACGCCGCACGAGGCCATGAAACGCCATATCCAGCAGGCGCGACGCGAGGATATGGGCATCATCGGGATCATGCACCATCGGCAGCAGTTTGATCAGTTGCGGGATCACCCGTTCCGGCGACAGCTTGCACAGCGCGTCGCAGGCGTTCTCGACAATCGGGCTATAGAGCAATTCGCTTGGGAATTTGGCGAAATGTGCCGGATCGAGGATCGCCGCAATCAGCGTTTCCATGACCTGATCCGGCATACCATCGCAGAGCCAGCGTGCTGCCCATAACGACGCATGAAAGCGGCAAACGGGGGCATAAGCCGAATCTGCAAAGGCGCTGATCCAGTGGGCATCATCGGGATTTGCCCCGACATTCTCCACTAATCCGGCGTAGCTCTCGATCATTTTGACCTGCGTTGAGACGTCTGTTTCGTGCGAAATTGCCGGGCGCAGCAGGGATTGCACAGTCGAATATTCATCCGGGAAGCGCGCCAGCAGACTGGTCGCACCTTCACGCTCTGCGGCGTCTTCCGATTCCAGAAATTGCGCGCACAGATTCAACCCGGCATAGACTGCATCCCGCGCCGCGTGTTCATCGGGGTTAGCAGGTGGCGTAACAGCGAAGGATGCCAGCATATGCAGCAGTTCATCCTTGCCATTCACCTCATCAGAGTCGAGAAGGTGCAACAGGAACGGCACGACATAGGCTGTCGCGGCACAAGGTGGGCTGCATACCCGCCAGAGCGCTTCCATTCCTTCGACGCGCCACGCTTCATCGTGTGACGCAAGCTGCATGATCCACTCCGGGAACTCTTCGGCAGTACCTTCGCGCGTGTGAATTGTTCCCCAATCAATCTGTTCGAGCGCGTGCAGCAAATCATTCACGCAGGAACTTCCTCTCGCACCCCCGCCATCAGCAATCCAAGCCGTTCGCGGCTGGCATCCTCTGCGGGCAGTGTTTCAATGATGCGTCCATGTACCATCACAGCGATCCGATCCGAAAGTGCCATAATCTCGTCCAGTTCGGCGGAAACCAGCAATACCGCCGCGCCTTCATCGCGCTGGCGAATAATTTGCTGGTGAATAAATTCAATCGAGCCGACGTCAATACCGCGCGTGGGCTGGCTGGCAATCAACAGTTGGGGCTTGCGGCTGAACTCACGTGCGACGACCAGTTTTTGCTGGTTGCCACCGGAAAGATTGCCCGCATTGATTTTGATTCCCGGTGTGCGAATATCGAATTTCTTTACGCGATCCTCGGCATATTCGTCAACAGCCTCGCGGTTAATGGTAATACCGCCATCTTTCTTTTCGCCAAGCTGGACGCGCCGGGTAATTAAATTAGCTACGAATGCCGCAACTACCCCAAAGACCAGACCGGCGATAACGCTGATTCCCAACCCGATGATAAACCGCAGTGGTTCATCGCGCGGGACAATATCCGGGTTTGCCAGATCGAGCGCTCTGGAGATAATCGGATAGATGAACGCAGACCATATTTCTGCCAGGATCGCAAAAACGCCTAGCATAAGAGCCAGAAAGATTAAAACCGCTATTGGAAGTCGCCCCGGTGATGGCGGCGCAGCAAATGGCGCTTTGTAATAATTATTCAAGACAAGATTGTCTGCCACCGAATAGGCCGACACCATCCCATAGCGCTGACGGTCTTCGGGGATATGTCCCGTGCCGACATCGGTGATCGCGCGCGGCGTGACATGATCGAAAATTTGCCCCGCGATACGGAAACTCCCGCCTGTTGCTTTGCGTAACCCGGTCAGAACTTCGACCAGTTCGGTTTGACCGTTCCCCTGTACGCCTGCCACGCCCAATACTTCGCCGCCGCGTACTTCCAGACTCACGCCCTGTAGCGAATGCGCGCCGCGATCATCATAGGCATTCAGGCCATCTACCTTGAGAATCGTCACACCGGGTTTATGTGCTTGCTTGGCAACCTTCAAAATAACGTCGCGCCCAACCATCAGAGAGGCGAGCGTCGCCTCTGTGGATTCCGACGGGATCGCTGTACCAACGACCTTGCCACCGCGCATCACGACAATTTGATCCGCGACTTTCAATACTTCTTTCAATTTGTGGGTGATGAAAATGATCGATACGCCACGCTCGGTAAGCTGGCGCATGACGTTAAACAGTTCGTCGGCTTCCTGCGGCGTCAGAACGGCGGTTGGCTCGTCCAGAATCAGGATTTCAGCCTTGCGGTACAGCGCTTTGACGATCTCGACACGCTGTTGCAGACCAACCGGAAGATTTTCGATCAACGCATCGGGATCGACCTCCAGCCCGTAGCGTTGCGAGAGTGCGCGGACACGTAACGCGATCTTCTGCTTATTGAGTGCCGTCAAAATCGTATCGACAAAATCCAGCAAAGCCTCAAAGACGCTATCCATCGCTGTGCGTGGATTCGGACTGCTGCCGCGCCATGTACGTTTGGCGTGCAGGTATAGCCGCCACATGGCGAAACCACCCAATACACAGCCGATCACCAGCGGCATCCATACCAGAAACGTCGTCAATCCGGGTTGGCGGCTATAGACATCTGCCAGCGCCTGTACCCCTTTGACGGGAAGCGGCAGACGCTCAAACGAGAAACTGCGGAACTGATCCCCTTGCGCCAGATATGTTCCGGTCAGATAGACGATTTGAATGAAGATTTGCGCGACCAACGCCCCCAGTCCAATCGCAACGAATGGCAGCAAACCCCGCCACGTTGCACCCCAGACCTGCCGTGCATTCGCGGCGATGGAGGCGCGCGGCGCAGGTTGGTCAATCGGTTTTTGCGGCTCTCCAGCGGGATATTCTTTCTCCTCGCCAAGCGTAATATTTTCCGCAACCGACATGACCGGGATCAACTGGAAATGCTGGTGTACCATCCCGATCCCGGAACGGATCGCTTCGCGCGGGCTGGCAAAGCGGATCGGTTCGCCACGCAACCGGATTTCCCCTTCATCGGCGTGATACAACCCATAGATGATGTTCATCAGGGTAGATTTCCCCGCGCCATTTTCGCCAAGCAGCGCCAGAATCTCCCCCTTGCGCAGGGTCAGGCTCACATGATCGTTGGCGATAATACCGGGAAAGCGCTTGGTGATGCCTTCCAACTCCAGAACGGGCGGGCGATAGTCGGGGGATTCCTGTGGCATAGGGAAGCTCTATTTTATGTATGGTTTAACTAAACGAATTTGGCGCAAGTGTAGCGCATCCCGATTCACGACGCAAAGCGACGGGCAGCGCGAGCGCGTGCTTTGGCTGCGACTATGGCGCGATCTCTGGGTGGTGCTTCTGTCTCCAGCGAGGCAAGCAGTTCACGAGATGCCGCCGCGATTGCATCGACAGCAGCGAGAAATGCCGCTTCATTCGCTTTCGAGGGCTTGTTGAATCCAGTCACCTTGCGCACAAATTGCAAGGACGCCGCATGGATTTCATCTTCCGTGACAGGTGGCTCAAAGTTATAGAGCGTCTTGATGTTTCGGCACATGGTTTGAATCCTCTCTTAGCGCGAAGTGCTGACAATTTGTGTTGGGGTTTGCCCGATGAAACGCCGCAGGGATCGGGTCAGGTGGGGTTGATCGAAATAGCCTGCCTCGAAAACAGTATTGAGGATCGATGTACCCTGTTGCAGAAGTAGCTGGGTGTGGTGCGCACGCTCGATTTGCTGGATCACCTGATGGGTTATTCCGGTGGCTTGCAGGAAACGCCGCCGCACAGTGCGGATCGACAGATCATGAGGATGATCCTGCAACACGGAATCAACGATATTATCCCGGACGAGCAACCCTTCTCGTACCAACCGATGCACAAATTCGTCGGCGTTCTCAAAGCTGGGAAGTTGCCACGATGCACCGTGCAACCAGAAGGATTTGCCATTGGATTCGGGGAGATTTATCTCTCCATCTACGAGGTTACGCGCCGGAAGACAGGTCATGAACGTGCCGATTTTGAAATTAATCCCGAAGAACTCTGCGTCTTCCGGGATTGGGGCAACCATTGCTTTTGTTTCTGGCCCGCGCACTGTCAGCCAGGTTTTATCTTTTTGTCGGGTGATGACAATTCCCCAGCGGGCTTCGGCACGCGAGATGAACGACCCGCCCCCAATGCTTTGAGTACGCCAGATTGAATCGACCAAAGATGAATCTGATGGCCTTGCATTAAAGACAAACTGCATCACTCTATCCTGCTACGTTTCAACGAAAATTATAAAACGTCTGTTCTGTAGTGTCAAAAAGGTCTGGTGTTATCGCGCTCCGGGCATATAATTTCGGGATGGATGCGATATAGCGAGAACTGTTTTTGAATCTTCTTTTCATCACGCATTACACCGGGCGCGGCGGCGGTGAATCTGTTCAACTGAATCTGATGAGCGAACTTGCCCCGCGCGGTCACAGGATGGTTCTGGTGACGCCACAGTTGGGTAAATTCAATGAACTGGCGGCAAAGTTCGGCGTAGAGTCGCATGTTATTCCGTTTCGCGGCGCGAGTACGTTATTTGTTCCCTGGCTCTACAAACGATTTCCAGTCGTCACACAGCTAGCCGCACTCCTGAAAGAACTGCAAATTGATCTGATCCACAGCGACTATCACGCTCTGCCGTTTGCCGTTGGTGCAGGACAGCGAACCCATATCCCGGTATTGTGGAACGCAATGGGCGGCTGGTTTGCGATCAAACGCTGGCAGCATGGCTTTTTTCGGGCTCAGGTGACGCGCTCTATTGCGATTACTGATACCGTCCGACGCGAACTATTGGATGGTTCATGGATGCCGCTGGACAGGATGCCGATCATCATCCCCGGCGTGAATCCCGATGAACTCAGCCCTGGCAGCGTCAACGGAAACGCGGTGCGAGAGAAAATCGGGATTGCAGCGAATGTGCCATTGGTCAGCCTGATTGGACGTTTTCAACATATCAAAGGGCAACATATTTTTCTGGAAATGGCGCAGCGTATCCTTGCCACGCGCCCCGATGTGCATTTTGTGCTGGCTGGCGATAATGTGTTCAATGTCGCCAAAGACGAAGTTTATAAACAGCAAATCATCCAGACCGTGGAACAGGATGCAACCCTGCGCGCACACGTTCATTTTCTCGGCTTCTGGCCGGATTCGCGCGAAGTGCTGGCAGCCAGCGATGTGATCGCGTGTACCAGTTATGCGGAATCGCTCGGCATGGTGGTCATCGAAGGCATGAGCATGGGGCGGGCGGTGGTCAGCACGCGCGCTGGTGGCCCCGCCGAAACAGTCATCGACGGGGAAACGGGTTTACTGGTCACGCCGGGAGATGCACAGGCGTTTGCTGATGCGACCCTACGTTTGTTGAATGACCCGGAATTGCGCGATCAAATCGGCAGGCAGGCACGACAGCATGTTATCAACAATCTGTCGGTGCGCGCCTACGCGGATCAAATTGAGCGATTGATGCAGGAAATGATTACCGCAAAGAGAATTTAGGCAAACTCCGGCAATCTGGTCAACTGCGCACTGACTTCCCATAGTTTGCGCGCGGCATCCTGATCATAGGCGATTTTCTGTGCAGTGGTTTCTTTTTTGTTGCTGAAATATTTCCCTGTGACGCCTTCCAGTTCCGGGGCTGTCGCCAGATAGATTGAGGTCTGTGCGCCCTTTTCCGGCGAGAGCGCCATCAATGGTGCAGCAAATGAAAAAAAGAAGCGCATCAGGATATTCTTGTTGTTCTTGCCGAAACCTGTGTTGACAAAGCCGGGGTGCAGCGCGTTTACTGTGACGCTAGTTCCTTGCAGACGCCGCGCCAGTTCAAAGGTAAACAGGACATTTTCAAGTTTGGAATTGGAATAGGCTCCAAATCCGCTATAGGAGCGCTCGCCTTGCAGGTTTTCCCAATCCAGCCGTCCGGCAGTTTGCGCGTCCGATGAGACATTGATGATACGCGCCGGGGCGCTGGCCTTCATAACATCCAGCAGGAGGCTGGTCAGCAGAAAATAGGCGAGATGGTTCAGCGCAAATGTTGTTTCGATGCCATCGGTTGTCATCTGACGTTCCATAAATAGCGCGCCAGCATTGTTAACCAGCACATGCAGTTGGTTATATTTCGCCCTGAATTCACTAGCGAGGCGGTGTACATCGGCTTGCACCGATAAATCTGCAAGCATGGATTCAACGTTTGGGTTATTTGTGGCGTGTCTGATTTCCTCGACAGTTTCCTGTGTGCGGGCTGCGTTCCGCCCGACGATTACGACGGTTGCACCTTTTGCCGCGAGAGCCTGCGCCGTGACTTTGCCGATGCCGTTGGTCGCCCCGGTCACGAGGCAAACCTTGTCTTTCACATCCCATGTTGCCATGAGTGTTTTTTCCCTCTTGATAGTTTCAATTCAAGTTTAGCGATTTTGATTGGGTTTGGGGTATTGGGTAAGGTCGCGGATGCAACCTTACCTGTTGCTGCTTACAGATTAATCTGCACCGCCACTATCTGTGTTACTGTTATTGCCAGCGCTGGTCGAGGGAACAACGAGGATGTTATTGCGCCCTTCCAGCCGCGAATTGAGATGACGAACCGGCACATCAATGGTTTGCCCCGGATAACGCGCGTATACTAGCTCATCACCGCTACCAAGTCCCCACCTTCCGGCAATCGGAAGTGCTGTATCCGATCCGTAAACAAAACTACGACTAGGCAGATAGTCCTGAATCTGACCACCTGTTTTGACTCCCACGCCACTTGTTCCCGAAGCTGCCCAATCACCAGCAAACACCCCCATCACAGAACTGCTAGTCACATATACCGTCGAATCGCTACTGACGGCTCCGTTTGTGACCTGATTGCTCAGATAAAATGTGGTCGTGCCGGGGCGATAAACGCCAATACTATCGTAGCCGTTCCCGTCCCAGTCGCCCGCTACGGGCAAATCGCCGGGATTTCCAAAGATCATGGCATAGTCTGAAAAACCAGTTGCCAGGGTGCGCTTCAGATAGAGGACGCCATTGGAATTGCGATAGACGCCGACACCACTGCCCGTCATCGTGTTATCCCATTTTCCCGCAATCGGCTTATCAGCGGGATCGCCAAAGGCAAATTCAAAATCTGCCGTGCCGCCTGCATTGCTGTTACGCAGGGAAAACGTACCGTTTGCCGGGTTATATACGCCGATGGTATCTGTTCCGTTTCCATCCCAATCCCCCACGATGGGCAGGAATCCCGCATCTCCGAAGACGATGCTCTGATCAGCAAAGCCAGTAGTATTGCTGCTGCGCAGATAGAATATTCCGGCATCATAGACACCGATAGTATCTGGCAATATCGGGGATGGTGTTGTGCAATTGCCGTTTGTCTGCTCGACCAGCAGATTATCGACCAGCACCGTAGAATTTCCGGTATGATCTGTCTGATCAAAGATCGAGAGATAGAGCGAATGCACACCAGAGGTAACGGGATGGAGCGCACGAATTGTCGTAGTGGCCGCAGCGGTGCTAAACGTCGTTCCTGCCGCGTTAGCGCTATTCACCTGAGAACTCATCGCATTTACGCTGATGATGCGGCCTTGTGAATCGAATGCAAAATTATCAGGGGCAATGATTGTTCCACCGACAGTAGTCCACGTAGAGTTGTCGAGTTCGGCGATGAACGCATCGTTAAAGTTTGAATTGCTGTAGGTAGGCCATTCAGCGCTGTAGAAACGAAAATCGAAGGATAAACAATCACGATCTGCCGGGATATTCAAATCAATTTTCAGGATGGTTACGTCAAAGTCGGTGTTACCCCGGACAGGTGAGCCACCAAGATCAGCAAATCCGCTTCCCGCTTCTATAGTGGGGGCATGAGTATTGCTCAGAACAGCATAGGTGCTTCCATGACGCGGGAAATTGGCGATAGTTGTGTCTCCGATGGCTGTACTGGTTCCAGCAAGCGTAGACGGATGCGCGGGGAAACTTGCAGCCGTGACCAGTCCCGGCTCAACAGACATGGCAGCAGCAAGCGCAGCAGGATCAATGGAAGGAGAAACGACAGCACGCACTCTATTTGATGGCTGACCAACCATAGCCAAAACAACCAACACAATAATCAGGTGGATTTTATACTTCATGGATTTTTCCCCCATAAAACACTTACTAACTATATACGATTGTGAAATCTGGTTTTCCAAAATTACAAAAAATAAAATAATTTTTTATAACATTTAATATGTTATATGCGACAAATCTCTGCTGTTTGTCGAAATTGTATAGCTATGATTCGCAGATTGGCTCTGCCCACAGTTGCGATCAGCATCCCCATCCTTCGAGATGTGCGCATACAGTCGATGGGGTTACAATCTGTGCGGATGAAATATACCCGGTTATCGTTGAACCAATGAGAACTGAAGCTATGGCGACATTCACGATTCCGCGCCGCGTCTGGCTACTCGCCATTTTGTTTGTATTGCTGACTTCGATTCCCTATCTTGTCGGACAGTTTTCCTCTCCCGCTGGTGGAATATTCAGTGGCGTGATTGCCGATCCTCTGGATTACTATAGCCATCTGGCAAAAATGCAGCAGGGTGTGCGCGGTGAATGGCTGTACAGCATTCTGTTCACCAGTGAGCCGCACCCTCCGATTTTGCTGCAAACCTTCTATGTAGCGCTGGGGCATCTCGCCCGCTGGACGGGGCTATCTCTGCCGTTGGTCTATCACATCGCGCGGATATTCTTTGCGGTTTTGATGATTATTGCGCTCTATGCCTTTGCGCGGCGTTTCCTCTCCGAACAGGCGGCATGGTGGGCGATACTGTTGGCATGTTTCACGGGCGGGTTTGGCTTTCTGGTTTACCTCATTCCGGGCTATGCCATCAGCCCGATAGAGTTATGGCTGATTGACGCCTATATCCTTTTCAGCGCGTTTGTCTTTCCGCATTTCAGCGCCGCGATCAGTCTGTTGGCGATCCTCATGCTTGCGGTTGACCAGTGGACAAGCGAGGGCAATAAACAAGCATTGATTGTGCTGACTATTGGCGGCTTGCTGATGGGTTTCCTGCAACCGTTTCATGTGGCGGTGGTCGGGCTGATACTGCTGATTATGACTGTGCTTCGTTTCAAAATTGACCGCGTGGTCGGCCTGATCTGCTTTGGGTTGCCCGCAGGTGCAGCCGTTGGCTATCAACTGGCGGCGCTCAACAGCCATCCAGTCTGGCGTGCATTCAGCGATCAGAATGTGACGCTTTCGCCCTCGCCAATCTATTTTGTGTTGGGATGGTTGCCGCTGCTCGTCCCGGCGATCCTGGGCGCAGTTGAGGCATACAAACGCCGCGATCAACGGCTTATTCTGGTAATCTTGTGGCCTCTGTTGATATTCCCGCTGCTCTATCTGCCGATTAATACGCCGCGCCGCTTTTCGCTGGCGATGCAGTTGCCACTTGCTGTGCTTGCGGTGGACTGGTTCGTGCGGGTGGTGATTCCAGCATTACGCAAGCGTTTCTGGCGACGCTGGCGCACCGTCGCATTTACTTACGTCATTATTTCCTGTCTATCAACCATCATCCTGATGTTGACATGGGTGATAGACGCGACACGTCCCAATGTGCAATTTACAGCGGATCGTTTGGCAGGTTTCGCGTGGATCAAAGCCAACACGCCGACAAATGCGGTATTCCTTTCCGACGGAACGCTTGAGGATAACGCCGCGATTGCGGGTATGACCGGACGCCGTGTCGTGGTGGGGCATTGGGCAGAAACAGCAAACTTTACGCAGAAGGAAAGCGACTGGAAACGCTTCTATGATCCTGCCATTTCGGACGAATGGCGCGCAAGCTGGCTCAAGGCACAGGGAGTTAACTATCTTTGGCAGAGCGCCAGTATAGAGCCGGGACTCTGGAATCCCGGCACGTTTGCTTGTCTGCAACCTGCATTTACACGGGGAACAGTTACGCTTTATGCGGTGACACCTGCGTGTAATTGAGCTATTCTTTGCGGGTGCGCGGGCGAAAGCTCATACGGATCGGCGTTCCGGTGAAGTTATATTCGCGCCGAATCTGGTTTTCCAGATAGCGCTCATAGCTGAAGTGAACCAGATTGGTGTCGTTCACATGAAACAGGAAAGT
>CAYSOC010000113.1:18143-21590 GCA_964432445.1 uncultured Anaerolineaceae bacterium | reverse complement strand
TGTCCACGCCATCGCCATTCCAGTCGCCCACTGACGGTAGATCGGACAGATCGCCGCCGAACAGCGCGAAGATGTCCTGCGGCCCGGCGTTGTTGGTATTACGCAGATACCATGCACCCGCCTTGTACACGCCAATCGTATCTGGATGTAGTGGCACGGGCGTATTGGTCGCTGTATTGGACGGGGTAAAGGTTGCAGTTGCGGTGTTGCTCGGCGTAAATGTAACCGTTGGCGTATTGCTCGGCGTGAGTGTAAACGTTGCCGTGTGGGACGGTGTAAAGGTCGCCGTTGCGGTGTTGGTGTTCGTTGGTGTATTGCTCGGCGTCAGCGTAAAGGTCGCCGTGTTCGATGGCGTGAGCGTTGCCGTCGGCGTATTGGTAAAGGTCGCCGTGTTGCTTGGTGTCAACGTGAAGGTTGGCGTTTCTGTTGGCGTATTGGTAAAGGTCGCCGTGAAGGTTGCGGTATCCGTCGGCGTACTGGTTGCCGTGAAGGTTGCAGTCGCTGTGAAGGTTGGCGTCGCCGTATTTGTGCTAGTGGGTGTATTGGTCGCTGTTGGCGTATTTGAGGGTGTACTAGTCATGGTAGCGGTTGCCGTCGGGGTAGCTGTTGGTGGTGGTATGAATTCAAGCGCCCCAACATCACAGTTAGTGTTGAACGGACGACTAACGCCACGCTGATCAGTAGCTGGAGCGCTATTGCAGCCGGGACCCGGAATCACATCTATGGCCGGACTACCAGGCTGTAAATTCATTGTGTCTGTCGCGCCGCCGTTGTTTGCCAGTGCAGCAAGCAATGGGTTGATGGGGCTGCCAGCAGTACCAACCTGATCGCCGTTGACACCGTTTGTGATGCCTGTCATTCCGGTATTAATGCCAATCAGATTATACCCTCCTGTCGTGACTGCCCCATTAATATCAGCAATATTGACCGAGGTATTTCCGGCTACAATCGTATTCTTCAGAGTGACCGATCCGCCCACTCTATAGATACCGCCGGCAGTACCAGTCACAGATGATCCTGTCGAATTGAGCGAAAACGTACTGCTGGTAATATTTACCGTTCCGCTGGCGTTGTAGATGCCAGCACCACTGGAACCGTTAAAGGCTGTATTGCTGGAAAAGGTGCTGTTTGTGATGGTAACAGTACCCGTGTTGTAAATTCCACCACCGCCTGTACTATTTGTGGAACGGTTGCTTGCAAAGGTGCTGTTCGTCACCGTCACTGTACCCGTATTGTAAATTCCACCACCGTTGAGAGCAGTGTTGCTTTGCAAGGTGCTGTTGTTTATCGTGACGGTTCCGCTGTTATAGATGCCACCTCCGGCGTTATTGTTAATCGGACAGGTAAACGATGTACAAGAGCCAGACCTTAACGTCAGATTGTTAATTGTAACATTTGCACCGCTTTGAATGGTGAAAATACGTATATCTGTCCCGCCAAAGACGCGACCATTGTTGCCATTAATCACCAGGTTGTTAGCAGTAATTGTTGGCAGGTTGCTGGTAAGAGTGATAGAGAAGACGGAAAAGTTAATGGTGTCACCACTTACAGCGTTGCAGATTGCATGTCGCAATGTACCCGCCGTCGCAGCCCCGCAGTTTGCCGGGTCACTGGTTGAAGTGATAGTAAAAGTAGCTGCATGTGCCGGGGTGATCTGTACGAATGCCAGATTTAGAGTCAGTAACAGCAAACCGATAACAACGAAAAGGATAACAGGCGAGTTTCGATATCTTATGTGCATGGACGATTGCCCCTTGATTATGATGAGACTCGTAGCGCAACCGTAGTATACACAAAATTCAAACTTTACTTTTCTAATGGATGTGAAAAATTTCCGAAAAAATGAAATTTCACGGGTGTTTTGTTGCCCTGTCCGAATTTCTAGGTGTATGGAAACTACCTGAATTTATACTGAACCAAAACGGTAATAAGTGCATATAATAATGTTATACATTGCACCTTTGTTCTGGTTAGAGATCAGATAAACTCTACCGCAGGGACAGTCAGGGGAACACCGCATGGATACGGTAAGAGTCATCGCTTCAAGGTTTGAACTTATCGACTTTATCGCACAAGGTGGCATGGGGTCGGTATATCGCGGACACGATTTACAAACAGGCGGAGCAGTAGCGATCAAATTATTACGCTCCGATGTTCTCCTTGACGAGCCGGATATGATTGAGCGCTTCCGGCGCGAAGGCGAAGCCCTGCGCAAACTCAATCATCCGAATATTGTGCGGATGATTGATACCTTGCAGGAACATGACGATCATTACATCATTATGGAATATATGCCCGGTTCGCTGCGCACGCTTCTAAAGGCACATGGCAAATTGCCGATTGCCCGCGCGCTTGCCATCGGGATCGAACTGGCAGACGCACTCACACGCGCCCACCATCTGAAAATTATTCATCGGGATATAAAGCCGGATAATGTGCTGCTTGCTTCAGACGGTACGCCACGCCTCACTGATTTTGGCATTGCGCGCACCGCCGATAATATTCATATCACAACTGGTCAGTTTGTCGGGACACCTGTCTATGTTGCCCCGGAAGTCATTCAGGGTAAGCCCTCCGATGAACGCGCCGATATTTGGTCATTCGGGATTTTGCTATGGGAGATGATCACAGGGAAACCAACGTTCCTCGGTGATCAGTTAATCAGCACACTCAACGCTATTCTCCAAAGCCCGTTGCCAGACATCCGCAAAGATGTACCGGATATTCCTGAATCGGTAGTGATTCTGCTGACACGCCTGTTGCAGAAAAATCCGGATTTGCGTCCGAACAGCATCCGGCGCGTCGGCGCAGAACTTGAATCCCTGATTCGTGCATTGGATGGCACACATCTCAAGCAGGGCGAATTATCTGAAACCATTCTGCTGGATGGTACGCGCTTCAATACGCCAACCCCGATTACAAATGTTTCAGCACCGCCAAGCAACCTGCCGACTCATGCGACACCATTTATCGGACGTTCCGAGGATGTATCGGAAATTTTGCGACTGGTTGACGATCCTGAGTGCCGACTGATTACGCTGGTTGGTGCAGGCGGGATGGGCAAGACACGCCTTTCGATACAGGTGGCACAGCAGCGCATTGCGGCCTATGTAGACGGCGTATTTTTCGCTGCACTTGCGCCTATCAGCCAACCGCATCATATCATCAACGTCATCAACGAAGCGATTGGTTTCAACCCGGCGGGTACAGATAGCCCCGTTGATCAACTGCTAGCCTACCTTGCGCCGCGTCAATTGCTGCTCATTCTGGATAATTTTGAGCATATTTTGCAGGGTGCGGAACTGGTCGGGTTGATCCTTGATCATGCGCCCAATGTAAAGATCATTGCAACTTCACGCGAACCACTAAACCTGCAAGGGGAATGGCTGCACAATATGCGTGGGCTGGAATATCCAGCAGATGCCAATGTGCCAAATCTGGAAAATT
>CAYSOC010000113.1:0-18133 GCA_964432445.1 uncultured Anaerolineaceae bacterium | reverse complement strand
ATTACAGCGCCATCCAGCTATTTGTACAGGCGGCGCGGCGCGTCAAACGTGATTTCTCGCTGGCAACCGACAAGGCGCATGTCATCCAGATTGCCAAACTTGTCGATGGGATGCCGCTGGGTCTGGAACTCGCCGCAGCATGGCTAAAGCGTGTCAATACTGCACGTGTTGCCGAAGAGATTTCCAGAAATTTCGATTTTCTGGAAACAACAGCCGCCAACGTTACGGAACGCCATCGCAGCCTGCGTGCCGTGTTCGATTATTCATGGAATCTGCTCACAGCAGATGAAACGCGCATCCTTGCCGCCACCTCGGTTTTCAAGGGCGGGTTTACGGAAGACGCAGCAAAAGCTGTCTGCGGAGCGACACTGAATCAACTTTCCAGCCTGATTGATAAATCCCTGCTGCGGATTGATTCCAGTGAACGCTATATGATTCATGAGATGATTCGGCAATATGCAGAAGAGAAACTGCGTGATTCCGGGCAGGCTGCCGCCGTTCGGGATGCTCATGCGCTTCACTACGCCAAATTTGTCGCTGCACGCCTGAGCGCTATCGAGGGGGATGGACAACTTCACGCTATTGATGCGATTGTCGGGGAGATGGAGAACATCCGGCAGGCATGGCATCGGGCAATCGAGCGCGAACAATTCAAGCTGGTTGACCAGATGCTTGAGCCACTCTACTATACCTATCGGATTCGCAGCTTTGGCTACGATGCCTGGGAGAACTTCGGGATGGCGCTAGATGCTCTGCAACAGCAACCAGAAAGCGCCGAACGCGATATTCTGTATGCCCGTGTGTTGACCCGTCGCACATGGTTTGTCTATCTGGCGCAACTGCACGGGCAGGATATTGTGGTCAATTATGGCGAGGCGGCAGCACTGCTCCGCAAGCATAATGCACTACGCGATCTCTCCTTCACCCTTTGCTATTTTGGGGTATTCCACGAAGATCAAAACATTGGCCTGGCTTCGCTATATGAAGCACTGAATATCGCCAAAGAGATCAAATCTTCCGATGGACAACTCCTGCCGCTGATCTTCCTGTCACGACGCACAACAGGCGCAGAATCGCGCGAGTTTAACCGGCAGGCACTGGCGATTGCACGCAAGATCAAAAATGTCGAAGCCACTTCGGACTGCCTGCGCGATTTGGCGCAGAGCATGATACAGGCGGGAAATTATGAGGAAGCCCGCAAGGTTATCAACGAAGCGCTGGCGGGGGATCGCGTCCTGCGCGATCAACTGGCGATAGCCACAGACCAGAACACATATGGGCTGGCATCAGCCTATCTGGGATTGTATAGCGAAGCCGAAAGCGCCTACCGTGAAGCGCTTCCCATCGCTCGTGCCATCCAGTTCAACGTGGGTGTTAGTATTGCCCTGCGCGGGCTAGGCTTCACCGCGCTGTTGGCTGGCGCGTTCGAGACAGCACGCAACTGTTACGCGGAGGCTGCATGGGTTCCGATGACTCATCCGCTGGAAACACAGTTCGTCAAGCTGGGTTTCCTCATGATCGAACTTGAACGCGGTGACTACACGGCTACTTGCCAGCTTGCCGACGAGATCATTACGGGGTGCGCGAAGCTCTCCAACGGCCAGCACTGCATCGCCAACGCCCGCGAGTTTCTCGGTTTTGCGCTTTATAGACAGGGGCATACCGAACAGGCCATTGCTGAATTTCGCCAAAGCATCGCGTCTCATTATAAAGATGAACGTCTGAATGGCGTCTACCATGCCCTGACGGGGCTGGCACTGGCTTTGCTGGCAATTGGCAACGGGCGCGACGCAGCGGAGATAACAGGTTTTGTCTCGGCACAGGCGGGGAACAAGTTTGTTCTCACGCAACGTCTGCTTACTGAATTATGTGGAAAGCTGGAAACTTCCCTTTCTTCGGTAGAACTCGGTGAGGCCGAAGTGCGTGGGCGTACATCCAGCATTCAGAGTATCATTACGCGCATGGTTGAACAGCCTGCGTAAAGCCTTTATATCGCTGTTTTCAGGTAGGTATTTTTGAATCTTCCCCAACTCCAGACCGAACGTCTGATCGTTCGTGATTTCACCCCGGAGGATGCCGAGCAATGGCGTCCTTTGGTCAAAGAAGGCTTCGATGCCGATTTTACGCCCGCAGGTGCGCGGGAATTTCTGACGTGGCAGGCAGGTTCATATCGCCTCCTGGCGACGATCTACCAGCCGCCCTATGGAGATCGCGGGGTTATCCTGCGGGAAACGGGCAAACTCATTGGTTCCGTTGGGCTTGTGCCGAGCATGATTCCCTGGGGCGTATTCCCGGAGCATCGCCCCGAAGGTACGCCACCTGATATCTTTGTCTCGCCAGAATTTGGGCTATATTGGGTCATAAAAAGCGAATATAGAGGTAATGGGTATGCTGTCGAGGCTGCGCAACCCATTATCGGGTTTGTGTTCAAGACGCTTCGTGCGCGCCGCATTGTTGCACAAACGGAAAAATCCAATCTTGCCTCGCAGCGCGTCATGGAAAAACTCGGCATGACGCTGTTGCACAACCCCGGCGCAGAACCGCATTGGTTTCAGACAATCGGAGTGTTGAATAACCCGGAGTGGTCGGGCTGACGAGACGCACAGGCACGTTTATTTGTTTAGCCTGAAAGGTGTAAAATAGATAAAAGTAAATGTGAGTAGAAAATGTCTGCTTCTACCATAAAAAGCGATCAACGTCTGGAAGAAAAATTTCGGCGGTTGGCAGCCGAATGGCGCGATGCAACAGCCCATTTATCATCTCTGACCAAAATGGTAATGCACCCTAAATATCAGAATATTATTGGGCTGGGGCCAGATGTACTTCCTTTGTTGTTCAAAGAATTGGAAAATGAACCAGATTATTGGTTTTGGGCGTTGAAGGCAATTACGGAGGCTGATCCAATTGCGCCAGAAGATTATGGCGATCTGGGAAAAATGACCAAATCCTGGTTGAAGTGGGCAAAGGAACATTTCTACATATAATGCCGCGCAGTCTTGAAGAAATTTTTGTCAATCTTAAAAATAGCAAATACAAGATCACCAGTCCCAGAACACGTACATACAACTGCGTTGCTTTTGCTGCGGGTGAAACTGATAGATGGTGGTGGCCTGCTGACGGTGCATATTGGCCTCCGAATGTGCCGCGAGAAGAAACATTACAGGCATTCATTGCTGCGTTTCAAGCACTTGGCTACACCATCTGTGAAAACGGCGACCTTGAGCCAGATTTTGAAAAGGTTGCCATTTATGCGGATAACAACAACCAGCCAATTCACATGGCGAGGCAACTACCATCTGGTGTCTGGGCTAGCAAATGCGGCACGCTGGAAGATATAGAACATGAAGCAATAGAGGCACTTGAAGGCGTCTATGGCAAAGTACATCAATATCTCAGAAGACCCTATAAAACCGAGTTGGAGAGATGAGATATATGAATAATTCAAATATTTCTGCGAACGATGTTGTATTGCGAGAACTAATCGAAGCCGATCTTCCCACCATCTTCGAGCAACAACTCGATCCCGATGCGAATTATATGGCGGCGTTCACCAGCAGAGACCCTGCCGATAGAACCGCCTTTGACGCGCATTGGGCAAAAATTCTGAAAGACGACACAATTTTCAAGCGAACAATCCTTTTTCAAGGGCAGATAGCAGGACAGCTTGGCTGTTGGCAACAGTCTGGAGAACGGGAACTTGGCTACTGGATTGGCAAACAATATTGGGGCAAAGGGATAGCAACCAAAGCACTGTCTCTGTTTCTTCTCGAATTCACGGTACGCCCAATTTATGCACGCGCAGTGAAGGATAATGTCGGCTCTATCCGCGTCTTGCAAAAATGCGGATTCACTATCTCTGGCGAGGATAAAGGCTTCGCCAATGCACGCAGCAAAGAAGTCGAAGAATTTATCTTTAAATTGCCCTGATTCAGTCGATCAGTGCATCAAACAAAATCTGAATCGGATGCAACGGTGTCCGATTCGTTCCATGCGTGATCTGCTCTCGGCAACTTGTGCCACTTGCCGCAATGATAGTCTCTGTACTGGCTTCGCGGACTGCTGGCAACAGTCGATCTTCCCCAATCTTCAGCGAAATATCATAATGTTCAGCTTCGTAGCCGAAACTCCCCGCAACACCGCAGCAACCAGATTGAATTTCGCTCACCGTTGCATTTGGAATCAGGGCCAACATGCGTCGGATTGACTCTGTTCCCATGATGGCCTTCTGGTGACAATGCCCGTGAAACAGGATTTTGCGCGGCTTGTCATTGAAACGCAGATTCAGCCGACCTTCATTCGCCAGCTTGATCAGAAAGACATCAATGGCCATCGTCATTTGTGCGACGATTTCTGCATCTTTGCCGGGGAGCAGATCACGGTAATCGTCAATTAGTGCGGAAATGCAGCTTGGCTCCAGCCCGACAATCGGGATACCGCGCCGCGCATAGGGTGCAAGAATGGCGATGTTATGTCGTGCCATCGACTTCGCCGTATCGAGCAATCCTTTGGAAATCGCCGGACGCCCGCAGCAGCGTTTGTCTACCAGTCGAACGCTGAACCCTGCCGCTTCCAGTATACGCACTGCCGCCTTGCCAATCCCCGGATCGTTGAAATTCAGAAAAGTGTCATCAAAAAGGATAACTTCACCCTGTGGCGAGGGTTTCATCTGTTCATTATGAGCGTGTTTATCATACCAGCGCCGGAAGGATTGCGGTGCAAGCAATGGTAATCCGCGTTTCGGCGCGATTCCGATCCGTTCAAAAATGGTGCGTCCCGGCGGGGAAGTCAGTACAGCGTTGGTCATTCCGGGCCAGAACGATCCGAGCGAATTGAGCGCGGCAATATTCGCAAAAATCCGCGAACGGAGCGGTGTTCCGTGTGTTTCATAATATGCGGCAGTTGCATCGGCTTTGAGTTTCGCCAGATCAACCGAGGATGGGCATTCTGCTTTGCACGCCTTGCACGACAGGCATAAATCCAGCGCATCATGTACACCTTCATGACTCAATCCCGCCGCGCCGAGTTGCCCACTCATTGCCAGTCGCAGCATATTCGCCCGCCCGCGTGTACTGTCTTTCTCGTCGCGCGTCGCCATGAAACTGGGACACATTGTACCAGCACCGGTCTTGCGACACTCACCAGACCCGTTGCATTGCTCAACAGCCTGTGCGAAGCTGCCATCGGCAACATAGGTAAACCGGGCAGCAGGCGCGTACTTTACCTGATAATCTGCGTTATAGCGCAGGATACGCGGATCATCCATCTGCGCTACATCTACCATCTTGCCGGGATTCATGCGGTTATCGGGATCGAAGGCAGCTTTGATTTCGCGGAACGCACCAACCAGTTTCGCGCCGAACACTTTTTCACTAAAGCAACCGCGCGCCAGCCCTTCACCGTGTTCGCCGCTGGTTGTCCCGCCAAAGCTGACCACGAGATCGGCAACAGCTTCGCCAATCTGTCGATATTGTCGTAACCCTTCGACGCTTTTCATATTGATCAATGGTTTGATATGCAGGCAGCCCGCGCTGGCATGGGCATAAATCGCAAAGGTCGTCCCGGCGTTATGAACAATGTCCGCAACGCGCTCCACGTAATCCGGGAGTTTGTCCACCGTCACCGCTGCGTCTTCGATGAAATGATTCGGTTTGTGGTCGCCTTTGATGCCCATGAGCAGGTTCAACCCGGCTTTGCGTACAACCCATACGTCGTTTTGCATCGCGGATGAAGCCGCATCTACTGCCCAGGTTGGGATGTGATGCGCGTTCATGTGTGCTTTCAGGCGATCCGCTTTTTTATTCAGTTCGTCGTTGGTATCCCCATAATATTCGACAACCAATACCGCCGCCGGATCGCCATCAATGAATGTCAGGCGTTTGGCAAATTCGGGCGTGGCGCGCGTGCGATCCAGCATCAACTTATCAATTAACTCTACCGAAGATGGTTCTGTCCCCAGGATAATCGGGGTGGCTTCCAGCGAGGCACGCAACGAATCAAAATGCAGAATCACCAGTCGGGTCAGCTTCGGACGCGGAACAAGATTCAGGGTGGCTTCCAGTGTCGTCGCCAGCGTTCCCTCTGAACCCACCAATAAATTTGCCAGGTCGGGGCGCGATGGATCAAGACGATTGAGTGCATAGCCTGCACAGGTGCGCCATGTTTTCGGATACCGCGCTTTGATCTCGTCCTGATGGTCGCTGAGGATACGCTGCACCGTCCGATAGGCATCTCCAATCCGATCAGTGCGTTCAACCAGATCAGCATCCTTATTCAATTCAACGCGCGTACCATCACTCATAATGACATCCAACCCGCGCACATGATCGCTGGTCATGCCATAAAGGATCGAATGCGCGCCCGTCGAATTGTTCCCAACGATGCCGCCGATGGTTGCCCGTGATGCGCTTGCCGGGTCAGGTCCATACATCAGGCCAAGCGGCGCAAGCTGTTTATTCAAATCAGCGAGTGCCATCCCCGCCTGCACGCGAACGGTGCGCTCCTCTGCATTGATCCCAACCACACGCCGCAGGTTTTTGCTGAAATCCAGCACTACCGCCGCGCCAACGGTCTGCCCTGCGAGGCTGCTGCCGCCCCCACGCGGTAAAACAGGCGCTTTGTATTTTGCCGCGATCTGGTGCGCCGCAATCACGTCGTCATAGTCACGCGGGATAACAACGCCCATCGGCATGATCTGATAGTTGCTGGCATCAGTGCTATAGAGGTGGCGCGTGTTTTCGTCGAAGCGCACCTCGCCTTTAATATTTTTCTGGAGTTCATTCACAAGATCGGGTAGGGTAGTCACCATAAGAATTTTTTCCGCGTGTGGAAGGTTTATGGCCTAATCGAGGAGGAGATTTATATAAACAATGCTTTTCTGAATCGGATAATGCTCCGCTCTCAAGCCAAGTCAAAATAGTATCACTATAGAGCGTATTTGCCACTACTTCAGTCAGAATTCATGTAAAACACTCCTGTTCCTGTGCGGACACCGTTCATCCTCATGGATTTCTTATTTCCTATTCAGATACCGGAGCGTGATACCGTTAAAATGAGGGCGTCCACTTCGTAGCCCTACTTAAAAGAACTATGTTGGAGGATTAGAATATGTTTTCGCGTCGTGATGTTTTACGTTTGATGGGTGGTACTGCTGCTGGTGTTCTTGCTACTCATTGGTTGAGCGATGCGCCTGCTGCCGCACTCGCCCAAACCACCCCGCTGCCCAAACCATTGGGGCTTTTCGCCTTCAATGTGGGCGCTCTCGAAGTCACTGTTATTCGTGACGCCGCCCGCGAAATTGACATGAATACCGTGTTTGCGATTGATAACAAAGATGGTGCTGTCGAAAAACTCCTCAAGGAAGCCAACGTTCCCTCTGCAAAGCTGATCAACACCTTCAACGTTTTGTTGGTCAAAACGGGTTCGACACTGGCATTGTTCGACACTGGCAACGGTGCGGCAGTAGGTAGCTTGCTTCCGACACTGGCATCAATAGGTATCCAGCCCGATATGATCACCAACGTAATCTTCACGCACCAGCATGGCGATCATGTGGGAGCGGCACTGGCTAACAACGCGCTGACCTTCCCCAAAGCGATGTATCACTATCCCGAAGCCGAAAAAGCCGCTGTCGAGAAAGCCCCGGAAAGCGGCGGCGTCACCACTAACAAAAATATTTTCAAGATCGCTGGCGACGCAGGTCAATTTCAGACTTTCAAACCCGAAGCCGAATTGCTGCCCGGCATCATGCCCTTCGCAGCCTATGGGCATACGCTCGGTCACACCGGCTTTATGTTCTCCTCCAACGGCGCGTCATTGATGGTCGTAGCCGACGCCATGCTGAATAACGTCATTTCAATGGCACATCCTGAATGGCAACCCTCGTTCGATGCGGATAAACCAATGGCTGTCGAGACACGCAAGAAACTCCTGAGCGAACTTGCCGCAAAGGGAACCCGTATGCTTGCCTATCACTTCCCCTTCCCTGGCACTGGTTACATTGACAAAGATGGGGATGCCTATCGCTTCATTCCTGTAATGTAGGTTTGGGATAAAAGTCCCTCATCCCCAGCCCCTTCTCCCACAGGCGAAGGGAAGCCAGCGAGAGTCTGGAAGTCCCTCTCCTGCGGGAGAGGGATTTAGGGTGAGAGCTATCCATAAGGAGAAGTTGGCTAAATCCCCGCCGAACTATTGACGATTTTATCAATCAGGATTTCCAGCGTTATTTTCACGTAGCGCTGGAGAATCCTCTGCGTTTCCCGGATTTGGCGTTCTACTGTCGCCACTTCGTTCGAGAGCGTGCGCAAACGTGCCTGTTCATTTTTCAGCACAGCATTTCGCACCCGAATTACCTCCCGCTGCAAATCTTCCAACTTGGATTGCATGTTGCGGCGTGTCGTGTTGTATGCTGCGCTGATAGCCGTAGCACTTTCGGAGCGAGCGACTGTGGATGGTGGCGGTTTTAGGGTGTTTCGCTGCTCATCAAACCAGCCTTCCAGCTTTTGCCACTCTGCATCCGGGTTAGCGCCCCGAATATTTTCCAGCGCTGCCAGTGCGCGACTTCGATTCGCCGGGGTAATATCGCCAGCGGTAAAGACACCTGCCGAGTTCAGCGCAGCGATCCGCGCCTTACCAATCCCGCTGACGGAGTTTGGCGATATTTTATGTTTTTGCAGGGATTCAGCAACGTACTTTGCCAGACGTTCGAGTTCTTCACGTTCCAGCCGCCACGAATTATTGATCTCTTTATTGACCTTTTGGGCTGCTTGCTCTGCGGCTTGTACCTCCGCGAAGGCACTCAGACGCACATCATCAACTGTTTGTGGGATGGCAGAAATCCGCATCTGGAGTTTGGCTTGTTCCCGCCGGAGCAATTGCAATCGTTCTTCGATCCTCACCTTATCTTTAGCAAGCGGATAGGTCGCAAAACGATCATGGACGCGCGCAGAGGCAAACTGTCGAAACAGTGGGCGAAACCAGCGTAGCAGCGAATTTTGAAACTCGCGTTCAATCGTTTGCCGTTCGGAAAGGATGAAATCGTCGGGAAACTCGAATTGTGAGGCGGCTTGCACCTCAAAATGATCACGTAACCATTCCGGCACATTTGGCTCCACGCTGCTATTGGTCACAGCCGAAGACGCTTGCACACTGTTATTTGGTTGCGGCAGGTGATCGGCAATCCAGCGCCCGATGGTGGAACCGAGCGCAGGTTCAAGCCGTTCCAGCGGCGGGACATCCAGATAGCTCCGCATCGTGATCACATCGGTCATGCGTCGTGCAATGGCGCGAATACGGCTATCCGCATGATTCCGGAGCAGATTGAGCGTTTTTGAATTTGTCGGGTCTTTGTAATCAACATCCCGGAAAAGCAGATTTTCGACACCTGCATCTGTCTTTGACCAAAGGGACGGGTCAATCGAAAGGGCATAGAGCGACAGGCCAATAACATGCGCCGGGAAATTATCGACATTCCGAAAATTGCTGGCAGAAATGCTCTGATCCGAAGTACGCGAAGGATGTTGATAATGTCGATGACCAATCTCGTTTTGCGTGAATCCGATAGTAGACGGGATAGTTACACCGTCATAGTCGATCAGTTTGAACTGATTCTGATCGGTGATGAGAATATTCCCATGTTGCAGATCGCCATGTGCAAGGTCGGCTTGTCGAAGTTGCCTGCACATTGTCACCCATTGGTTAGCCAATGCGTCAAGTTTTGCAGGTTCATTCAGATGCTCTTCGATATAGCGATCCAGTTGTACACCGCGCGTCCAATCCATTTTCAGGATTGGATACCACTTCCCGGCAACACGAATGCCTTCCGGGAGATATTCAAAGCCGACCATAAAGTCAAGCGGGTGTGATTGCAGGTGTCTGGTGATTGCGCTGTAACGCTGCTGGTGGTTGGTCACTTCGCGGAGAAAACAGCGCACTGCCCATTTCTTACCTGGCCCGACAATCTCGAACACCGTTGCAAAATTGCCGGAAATTGGGCGTGGCAGTTTATATTGATTCAGAACAACAGCGCCCCGTTGCAGTTCGCCATCGGAGAAGGCAAGTTTCGAGTTCTGGATCGCCTCTGCATACTGATTTGGGTTAGGCCAGGCCACCGCTTTCCGCCCCTATACCTGGATATACTTTCAGCAGCGTCACATCGTCATTTTTACACAACCTGTCGTTTCTGATCGTTTGTACCAACGCCTCAAAACTCTCCTGATTCAGCCCTGTGTGAATCTGTTCCCGTACTGTCTCGTGCGAGAGAAACGCATGGGCAATTGCATCGGACATGAGCAGGAAATAATCACCGGGTTTCCATCTGCCATGTGTGCGTTTGGGGGCAACCCGCGTATTTTGGGCGCTGTTTGTTGACCACAATATCGGAGTGTTGTTGAACTGTTCCGGTGTGCTGTACGGGAAAGATTTGATCCCCGCGCCGGGGCGCAACTGAAATATACAACTATCCCCTACCGAAAGCGCTGTCCACCAGCCATCAGCGCGCAGATGTAGCCCTGCCAGCGCCGCGAATGCGCCTTTTCGCAGTTTTTCTTCTGCATACCAGGGGAGAGGTTTAGCGCGGGTGCGCTCGGCAATCTCCGCGCTCCACTCTCCGGCAAGATCACGTACCGTATTTGGCGTGATACGTTGCAACCGCTGTTTGGCAAACGCATCCGCGAGTTGTTGCGCCCACAGCCCGGAAAATGATGTTTCTGTAGCACCATCAGCGACAGCACAGAAAAAATCGGTGCAGGGTGTGGGTAGGACAGAATGAGCAGCGGGCGCAAAGGCATCTTCGTATTCTTCCGGTTGATTGCCCGCTTTTTGCAGCCAAAATGCGTGGTACGCGATGTACATCATAGGTTGATTATCGCAGATTGCCCGGACGTGTGCCGATGTCCAGGAAGCGGATTACAGCGACAATATCCGCGTTAAAGACAAAGCCGCGCGCGCCTGCCGAAACGCGATAGCCTTCATTTTCCGCCGCCAGTCGGATGTGTTCCGGGAGTTCGCTGGACATCTGGAAAAGCTGTTTGGCGTATTTATCGGGGAGTTCATTTTCGCTATGCGGAAACTCGATAGGGCTGCCGCCTTTGTCCGAGAGATGAACATTGAAAAGCAGAACATTCCCATCGGAACTGCCTGACGCGCGCAGTTGCCGGGCGGCTTCGGATGGGTCACCATCGCTCGATTCGCCATCGGTGATGTTGATCACAATAGGCGGGAAACAATCCGGGTGTGCTTCGAGCCAACCCTCGGTGATCTTTTTTGCCTCACGGAGTGCCTGCGTCATCGGCGTACCACCATTAGCGATAGGCTTGAACCAGATCGGGAAGCGTACTTTTTGCTCGACAAGCCCGCCAGCGCCGTCGTCGATCTTTTTGGTACGTTCATCAATGCTTTCCGGGGAGTCTGCGATTCGACTAATCGGGACAAGTTCCATCCCCGCGAGGCTACCGCCGAACGCTGGTCCGACCTTCGCACCATAGCCAAGAACGCCGATATGGTAGTAATCGCGCACGCCTTCAGATTTGGCACACTTGATGGTCAGGTTATAGAGCAGATTGTTGATTGCGTCGGCAACTTTCTGATCCTTGCGCCCGCCACCACCGCCAAAAGGATCAGCCATCGAACCGGATTGATCCAGTAAAAACAAAAACATACCTGGATTCGTCCGACTGATTTCTGCTTGATACGTCATGTTACTTTCTCCGAAAATCTATCGCACCATTGAGAAAATCAATAGTGATATTTTAGCATATACGTTTCATAGAGGTCAGTTGGTGCAAAAATCGGGGATGAAAATTGTTACACACCGAAACAATAAATATCGGTGTGTAATTGCGGAAACAGTTACGGCGCTATTCGGCAATCAGGGCGAGACGCAAGTTATCAATCTGTGCATTTGATAATCCGATCCTGACAAAGTATTCCGCCGCGCTGCCATGATTCTGGCGCAGATGGTTCAGAAACCTGTACATATACTCCGGTTCCATATGAAACATCCGCTCATGTCGCACCATATCCAGCCCAGCGGTGAGCGCGCGCTGACGCAGGCGATCCCGAATCGGCGCAAGGCGATCCAGTGTGATCATGTAGTCTGCGGCAATGGTATCATCGGGGACACCGACAAGTTCCATCAATAGTGCGATGACCACCCCGGTACGATCTTTCCCGGCGGAACAATGTACCAATACTCCGGCTTCGGATTTATCCGCGATAGTGCGCATGACTTGCCCCATCTGCGGCTGGAAATGATCGATGATTGCCGGGTAAACGTCCCCCATTGATTGTACTGTTCGCAGCGGGTTCTCTGCGGAAGGGCTGGACGCCGCAATTGGCAGGATCGGCATGTTGAACTGGATAACATCAGGGAGAGTATCCAGTTTGTTTGGGTCGGCAGCAGCTTCGTCCACGCGGCGCAGGTCGATCACCGTGCGGATTCCGGCGGCATGAAGGGCGCTTTGCCCCGCCGGGGAAAGATTGTGCAAACTATCGGAACGGAAAAAGCGTCCATAGCGCAATGTGCGCCCATCACGGGTCGCATAGCCGCCAATGTCGCGGGTATTGAAAGTTTCGTCCAGTGTGAGGAAGCGTTCAGGCATTATATTTCCCATCAATGAGCAGAGCATGTTTTGCAACAGCGTTGAGACTACACCGTTGTTGAAACACTTACGGAGTAATAATGTTCCGGTAGACAGTCTACGCGCTATTTGTGTATCAATAATCACGGTACATCCATCTTATAGTACGCCGGGAATTTCAGGTTGCAGTTATGAGCCGCTTTAGAATCGCTTGCGCCCTCCGCGAAAACTGTTAGCATAAACCCAAACAAGCAATCACAAAACAGGACTTCTCTATGCAACGCGCCACCAGCCGCGCCTGTAGTAATCTGGCAACAATCAAATATTGGGGCAATCGTGACGATGCGCTCCGTCTCCCGGTCAATGGTTCGCTCTCGCTCAACCTGGATGGGCTGACCACCACCACCACCGTTGAATTTAACGACGCTCTGTCTGGCGATGTGGTCATTATCGGCAGCGAACAAGTCGCGGGTAAACCTGCGGAGCGCGTTTCGCACTTCCTCGATCATGTCCGAAAAATAGCGGGCAAACCGACATTTGCGCGGGTCGAATCCGCGAATAACTTTCCGATGGGCGCAGGTATTGCATCATCGGCTTCAGCATTTGCGGCATTGGCGCTGGCGGCTTCTACGGCAATTGGGTTACATCTCTCCGAACGCGAACTGACCACGCTTGCCCGGCTGGGTTCTGGCTCTGCCTCACGCTCAATTCCCGGTGGATTTGTAGAATGGCATGTCGGCACGTCACATGAAACCAGTTATGCGGAAACATTCGCCCCGGCAGATCACTGGCCTCTGGTTGACCTGATCGCCATCGTCAGCACAAAACACAAGGAAACGGGTTCGACAGAAGGGCATTCCATCGCCGCGACCAGCCCATTTCAGACAGCACGAGTCGCAGATGCGCCGGAACGGATTCGGCAATGCAAAAACGCGATTTTGTCACGTGATTTCGAGGCGTTTGCCGATGTCACCGAGCGCGATTCGACGCTGATGCACGCGGTCATGATGACAGGCAACCCGGCGCTGTTCTACTGGCAACCTGCATCGTTGGCAGTGATGGAGAGTGTACGCAACTGGCGCAAGGCAGGAAATCCGATTTGCTATACACTGGACGCCGGTGCAAATGTTCACTGTCTGACGCTTGCCGCGAATGCAGACAGTTTGCAGGAAAAACTAGGCCGGATTGAAGGTGTTACAAAGGTATTGCGTGCGGGGGTGGGCGGGGCGGCAACGCTGCTTGATTAACCTTAGCCGATCCTGAGAGGTTCGCGGAAAATAGTGATTTGGGGCAAAATAGAACATAAGGAGTTCAACACAGCTATGGTTCGTTTATTTCAGCGTACTGCTCTGTTATTAGGAGCGTTCGTAGTTTCGACTGTTGTCAGCGCGTGCGCCACTGTACAGCCTTCGCCCACACCACCCAATTCTGGCCCTACGGCAACGGGCGGGCCAATCATCGCAACCCTGCCGCCGCGCCCCACTATTGTACGTACACCTACGCAGATTCCACCGACGGATACGCCTATCCCGCCGACCCAACCCCCTGTTACGGCTGCGCCCACAATTACATCGTCCGGTCCAACGCTTGAATCATCTGAAGCAAATTCCAGGCGTTTGCTCGGTGCTGCACCAGCGGAAGTTGGTCCGTTCACGCTCGTAAAAGATGACAAGCTGAACAATTCTGCCCAGTATGGCCTCACGCTCTACTATCGCACGTCCGAAGGCGCACTCTATAAGATTATTATTTTTGTGACCAAATCTGCGGGGGAAGCACGCGAACGTTACGGGGCATTGATCGGCAGTGTCAAGAGCGGTTTGCAACCAATGAATGGTATTGGTGACGAAGCCAGTATTACAACGCCGCCGAACCCGCTGTATATCGCGGTACGCTGGCGCAATATTTCGCTGGAATTGTATCGCCCCGATCCGCGCGGCACGACGCCCAAGCCCATCTCCGATGATGACGCGCGTAATCTGATTCAGGCGCTGTTCAACCTGCTCTCCAAATAGCAACCATTTTGCACCCTGTCCCAAACAGGCAGGGTGCAATCCTCTCTCGCTATAACTGCCCTACCGTATGCCACACATCGACAATTTCTTCGCGGATACCCGTCGGTAGCTGTTCATTTGCACGCCGGATTTGTACCTTTGCACCGAGCCGAATCAGGGTACGCACAGCGGTCACATATAGCGGTGAATAGTGCTTGCGATAGAAGCGGTAACGGCTTTTCCATAGATTCAACAGGCTTTGTGCGCGGATTTGTTTGGTGCTTTGTCCGGCAAGGTGTGTCACAAGGGAGCGCGGTTCACAATAGTTATGGAAACCCGCCTTCTTGATCCGCAGGCTCCAATCGACTTCTTCGACATACATATAGAATTGATCATCGAATAGTCCGGTTTTCTCGATTGCCTCGCGTTTGATCATCATCGTCGCGCCGAGGGGATGACCAACGCGAAACGGTTTCCCGCCATTATAGCGTCGCTGCGCATAGCGTCCGTTGACCCCGCTGTTATAAATCTGTCCAAACAAGCGCTGTGGCAGGCGATCTACCGGGAAAAGTTCGATGAACAACTGCGACAAGCCGGGGAATCCAAACGCACCATGCTGGAATGCACCATCTTCGTATTCCAGACGCGCGCCAACGATACCTGCATCTGGCAGGCTCATCAAGGTCTCGAACATCTGCTTTGTTGCGCCGGGATGTGTGCGCGTATCCGGGTTCAGCAGATAGACCGCGCGTGGTCCATCCGGGTTCGGCTGTGGAATATCGCGGAAGCCAAGTGTCCGCAATGCCACGTTGTTCGCTCCGGCAAACCCCAGATTATCATTGAACGAGAGCAGCCGTACCTGGGGAAACTCTGCCCGTATTGCGTCGATGCTGCCATCCGTCGAACCGTTATCGACTACCCAAATCTCATATTGCAATCCGCTTGCCGCGAGATCGGCGTCCACTGTGCGGATCGCGTCCACGATAAGCGCGCGTACATTCCAACTTACGAGGATGACTGCAAGATCAAGCAACCTCTGTGTGCCTTGTATAGTTTACGTATCAACCAATTATACTACTGTCCGATTGCGCGCAAGTTAAGACCAGCGTTCTCTGCAAAGCGGATAAAATCGCTATAGTCGTCTTTCTCTGCTGCAACCAGCGTAAAACCACCGAGAACGTCGGCAAACTCTTCCGGGTTGCGCCGGACTTGTTCAGTAAGAGCATCGGATACCGATTTCGGCACTGTCCCGGAGATGATCAATCCGCCATTCGGAAGTTCAGCGGTAGAAGTCATGAGTCGCAGTTCGCCGTTGGTTACCTTGATGGATGAATAGCTATCCAGCGTGCCGGAAGGGATTCCCGCCGCAGCGCAACTACCGTCTGCCAATCCCTGTACCATCGCTTCGAGCGTGCTGAATTCCTTAATCCCCTTGAGATCGCCTGCCGGATTGACACCACTGGTTTTCAGCGTCAGGCTCGGCAACACCCAACTGACCACATCCTGTCCATTCAGGCGGCAAAAATCACGCCCGCGCAGGTCACGCGGCGACTGTGGCGGGTTTTTATCGGTAGAAAGGACGCGGACAATAATATCGGCCTTCACGCCGTAATTGTTATCCTTGCCCTGCATTTTGAACGCCAGAGTGCCACAGTTTTGCGCCAGCGCCGCTAACAGTGTACGCCCATCCAGAATCGCAGCAGTGGGCGTTTCGCTGCAAATAAGTTTGAGCGCCTCGGCAGGATCATTCGTGAGCGTTACCTTAAAGGTCGAAGATGTTTTATCAGAAAGAAATTCCGCGATCTGGCTTCCACTGGCACTCTTGTCAGTAGTCAGCGCAACAAACCCAAACGGGCGTGAGTTTGATCCCATTGGCACAACCGTATCTACAGGAGGCAACGCTGTACTGAGAGGTGTCGGGGTGAGCGTCGGGCGCAGCGTCGGGGGTGGTGTTGGCGCTGGGCCGCAAGCTGTGATCACCAACATCAGCGCGAATATGATAAATGCTTTCCGCATAATGACCTTATCTTTCGGATGAATGCGCCGCTAACGATAGCGCCTGTATTTTAAACAGCCACCGGGTTTATCGCAATTTGTTGGTATCCAGAGTTTTTTACAAGTTTTTCTTGCTGGATGCTTGACAAATAATATTTACATTGTAAACTATATTATATAAAGTAAACGGTGTTCACAAAATTGGAGAGTGTATGATGAGTAACGAGTTGCATGTGATTTTTGGAAGCGGACCAATCGGCGCGGCAGTCATGCGGGAACTGGTTAGACGGGGCAAGCAGGTTCGGATTGTTACCCGTAGCGGCAAACCTTCGCTGGCGACGGGCGCTAACAATCCCGGTGTACAGTTTGTCAAAGCCGATGCTTACGACGTTGCCAGCGCGAAACAGGCTGCCAGCGGTGCGACTCATATTTATCAGTGCGCCCAGCCCGAATATCACGAATGGGCTGAGAAATTCCCTCCGCTACAACGTTCTATTATTGAAGCTGCTGCCGAGACAGGTGCAAAATTGATCGTCATGGAAAATCTGTATATGTATGGCGATCCAGATGGCAAGCCGATTAACGAAAACTCGCCCTATCAACCGCATACACGCAAAGGCAAAGTGCGTCTGGCGATGACCGAAGAACTCTTTGCGGCACACAAGAGCGGCAAGATTCGTGCTACCGCCGGACGCGCCAGCGATTTTATTGGCCCTGCGTATATGGTATTGGCAGATATGGTGTTTTATGCCGCACTTGCGGGTAAACAGGCTTCCGCTACCAGCAGCCTCACCATGCCGCACACTTTCACATTTACTGAAGATGTAGGTAGAGCGCTCGTGATTCTAGGCGAACATGACGAGGCATTAGGGCAGGCATGGATCATTCCTAGCGCCGAAGCAGTTACACAGGGCGATTTGCTAAAAATGGTCTTTGATGAAGCTGGCAAGCCTGCAAAAATGGGCGTGGTCAGCGGCATGAT
Organism: uncultured Anaerolineaceae bacterium; assembly: GCA_964432445.1. Classification (GTDB taxonomy): domain Bacteria; phylum Chloroflexota; class Anaerolineae; order Aggregatilineales; family UBA2796; genus JBBRMW01. The sequence continues at coordinate 590 of CAYSOC010000113.1, read as the reverse complement.
GATGCGTATGGCAGGATTATTCGCTCCCGGCGCGCGAGAGATGGTCGAAATGCTCTATGAGTTTGAGAAGCCATTCGTCGTGGATAGCAGCAAATTTCAAAAGACCTTCGGGATGCGCCCGACCTCTCTGCATGAAAGCATCTGCCAAACGGTGCAATGGTTCCGCGACCATCCGAAGCAAGCCAGGTAAAAATCCAGATTTCCCAACCTATAAATCCAATCCATATTGTCGAAGTGTAGTCAACATTTCGGCGCGATAGAACGCTTCGACATCCCCAATGACAGGCTGGATATGATTGAAAATTTCCAGCATGATAATCCCGTGCATCCGCGACCAGACACTGACCGTAGAATACAGTGCGGAGAGTGGCACGCTGTACTGATCGCGCTCGGCAACCATCTGTAGATAATCTGCGATAGGGGCAGGTGGCGGGATTTCGCGCCCGAATTGTAACGCCTTCCCCTTCTCCGCAGCCTGGATGATCACTTGTGTGACAATCACAAAGGCACGTTGTGCTGCCGGGATCGTTTTCTCCTGCGGCGCAACATAGCCCGGAATCGGATTGCCATAAATGAGTGCAAAATCCGTC